>NZ_CP045687.1:2000000-2300000 GCF_009601705.1 Sulfolobus sp. E5-1-F
TACAATTTCTAACAATGGCGTACCAGATCTATTATAGTCTAGTAACGTATATTTGCTAGTTAGTATAGAACCAGTAGGGTAGACTATCTTTGCTGGATCTTCTTCTATATTTATTCTTCTAATTCTTATGATTTTATCATTTAATTTGATATAACCGTCTTTAGCTATGGCCATACTACCTGGTCCATCATATTGGGATATCTGATAATTTTTAGACATATCTGGATAAAAATAATGTTTCCTATCGAAAATTAATTTCTCAGCAATTTGGCAGTTAAGGGCTAGTGCAGTTAAGATACCATATTTTACCGCGTTTTCATTTAATACGGGAATAGCTCCAGGTAATCCTAAACATACGGGGCAAGTTACTGTATTTGGGTCTTTTCCAGTATAATCTGATGGACATGAGCAGAAAAGTTTAGTCTTTAACGCCGTTATGTGAACGTGAACTTCTAATCCTATTTTTACATCATCATCCATATCTTATCACCCAAACGCTCTATCTCCAGCGTCTCCGAGACCAGGTAAAATATAACCTTTATTATTAAGTTCAGGGTCAACTGTAACTGTGAAAAGATAAATAAATGGATATTTAGAGAGAATTTTGTTTGCTCCATATTCTGAAGAGATTATTGACACAATATATATTCTTTTAGGAGTAGCTCTTACAACTTCTTCAAGTACTTTTAACATAGTGCTTGCTGTTGCGATCATGGGATCTGCAATTATTACGTTATCAACTTTAGCTCTTATATCTGGTATTTTTTTGTAATATACATAAACGTCCATATCTTTTGGTACTTCTTTCCCATCGACTTCTACTCTACTTGCCCCTATCACACCTTGTCTTGCTTTAGGAAATGCCTTAAGTAAACCCTCAACTAAGGGTACTGCTGCCCTTAATATGTTTATAATCACTATGTTGTTTAGGTCTGTTATTTCTATTCCTTTAGTCCTAACACCTAATGGCGTTTCAACTTCTACTATTTCGTAATCCAAGGTGTTTACTATTTCGTAGCCCAATATCCTTCCTAATCTTACCAAGTTTTTCCTAAAGTTAATTTGATCAGTATTTTTATCTCTAAGTTGCGTTAATATATGTAGTGTTATAGGTTTATCGATTATGTATAATGGCATTAGTTTTTGTTACCTCTTAGTTGTTATTTTCCTGGCTTCCCTCTCTGTCTCTCTTAATATTAAAATATCACCTACTCTTACTGGTCCCTTTACGTTTCTGGTAAGTATTCTCCCTTTGTCCCTACCCTCTAATATTCTTACCCTTACTTGGGTAACTTCTCCAGTTACGCCGGTTCTATCCAAAATTTGGATAACTTCAGCTGGAAATCCAAATTCTTCTATTATAGATGAACTTTGTGATTGCTGGGTTTTTTCACTCATTTTTCCACCAGCTATTACTATGAACAATTCACTTAAATACTTCACCCATATTGTTTATTTGTGGTTTGAATGCCTACTACTAGGCAATGTAGTTTCTGTGGTCACGAAATACCTCCAGGCACTGGATTAATGTATGTGAGGAACGATGGCGCGATCTTATGGTTTTGTTCAAGTAAGTGTAGGAAATCAATGCTAAAATATCATAGAGATCCAAAGAAGTATAAATGGACTACTAAATATATGAAGGTTAGATGAAAAATGGTTATGCAAAGGACATTTGTAATGATAAAACCAGATGGAGTTAGGAGAGGATTAGTAGGAGAAATAATTAGTAGATTTGAGAGAAGAGGATTAAAAATTGTATCTCTTAAAATGGTGAAAATGTCAAGGGAAGTAGCTGAAAAGTTGTATGAGGAGCATAAAGGAAAAAGTTTCTTTGAAGAACTTGTAAATTATGTTACCTCCGGTCCAGTAGTATGTATTGTGATAGAAGGTGATGATGTAGTGCAGGTGATAAGGCGAATGATCGGTAATACGGATCCTAAAGAAGCACCTCCTGGCACTATAAGAGGAGATTATGCGTTATCTAAGTCAGAAAACGTTATTCATGCTTCTGATTCTATCGAAAAAGCTCAGCGGGAGATATCGTTGTTCTTCGATAAATCAGATCTGTAATCCTAATCCATATAAAGGATCTTCTTTTCTCTTTATTCTTATTATTTCTTTTATTACTTCTCTCATATCATCCGTGATAGAACTTGAATACTTATTAACCAATATTTCAAGGTCTTCTTTAGGTACATCGGTGTATAAAACATCTCCTTCATTTACATGTCTTCCTATCATTAGATTGCCTTTAATTGATATTGCAACTTCCATTCCTTTAGTTGCCCTTTCAAGACTCTTCTTATTATCTTGTATTTGTAGTATCTCACCAACTTTCCTTCCATCTTCTTTAATTAAAGGATACTTAGGTCTTATAACACCTCCTATAACTTCAATACCTACTACTACTGGATCACTGCGTCTAAATACATAACCCGGCAATATCCTTATTTTGCCTGGTAATATCAAAGTGTCAAATGTACGCCTTTTCTCAGCTTCCCTAACTTCATTAATATGCTTCTTGATATCTTCAATTAACTGATAAATTATTTCATTATATAATATTTTTACTCCACTAGTATCAATTCCTTGTAATAATTTTACTCTAAAAGCAGCAATAATTCCATATTCTTTTGATCTTTGAGCTACTATACTCGCCTCTATAACATCTCTCTTCGAAATTGGACCTATATCTGCTAGCCTTATTGGTATACCTTCTCGCTGCAAAGCGCTAACTAAGGCTTCTAGTGTTCCTAAGCTATCTGCCTTAAGCACTATTCCGTCGATATCACTGTACAGTCTAACTTCTTTAATTTCCTCTTCTATCTGCTGTTTATATTGCTCAACTTTAGACTCGTCTTCTATCACATAAAGTGGCGATCCAGCTAAGGCTTCCTCCAAATTAGGTGCAGATATCTTCACTCCAGCTGCTGCATATACTTCATCTATTGGTGTTAGATCATACTTGCTTAATTTCATATCTTGTAATGGTCTAGGTACAAATATTCCCCTAACTTTAGTTATAATAATGCCGTTGATACCTCCTAATATTATAGTATCATTTTTCTTAAGCACTCCATCGTAAATTATAACATCTATGGTGTGCCCTAAGCCGGGATCTTCTTTTACTTCTAATATAACTCCCTTTGCAGGACCCTCTGCAAACTTTAATCTAGTCTCTAAGTATCTTTGGGTTAATCCGGCGAGTAATGCTAAAAGATCTGCAACACCTTCCCCAGTCTTAGCAGAAACCGGAACTATTGCTACTGTTTTAGTGAAATCCTTTATTCTATCATAACGTTCAGCACTAAAGCCTAAGTTAGCTAGTTGTGAAACCAAATTATAGACTAAGTTATCTAAATAAACTTTAACATCGTTCCTCTGTTTCTCAATTGACGCTAAAAACGGTATGTCATTAGTTGATTTCCATCCGGGTATTTTATCTATTTTATTCGCAGCTACGAGAAATGGAACTTTTCTTTCTCTTAGTATTTGTATTGATTCTATTGATTGCTTCTGGAGGCCTTCAGTAATATCAACAACTAGGATTGCAATATCCGCTACGCTTCCACCTCTTCTTCTCAAATTCGAAAAATACTCGTGGCCGGGTGTATCAATAAACAATAATCCTGGTATTTGGAGTTTTATAGGTATTACCTTTTTAAGAGGTTCTGCTAATTTTTCAATTATATAGCTTGGAACAAAACTAGCTCCCACCTCTTGTGTCATTTCTCCAGGTTCCTTTTTAACCACTGTTGTACCCCTTATTTTATCAAGTAATGTAGTTTTTCCATGATCTACGTGGCCTAATACTACTACTATTGGTTGCCTAAGCCTTCTCCCAGCGTTGCTAATTTTCATTCACCTATATGACCTTAATATATTATTAGAATAAATTAGTTTGCCATGAAATTGCGTGAAAGACGAAATATTCTTTTCAATCGCATTATTTATAGCTATAGTTAAAAATATTTAGCGCATTGTAGATGAATACTTTAGCTGAGAAGTTGATCAATACTATTAAGATTTAGGTAATTTTTCCAGAGTAGGAATAGATTACTCTAAAACTGGATGTAACTTTTATATATGTATTGATGAATAAAACTACAAAGTGCTTAAAAGCTAACGCTTCGAATAATATATAGCCTAATTAAGTAAGTCAGAGTAAAACTCTTATTACCCAAATGTAGTATGTGAATAATGGTTAATAATGAGAGGATCATCTAATAGGAAAATTGATCCAAGAGTTCATTATCTTGTACCCAAGCATGAGGTACTTAGTATCGATGAAGCATATAAAATTCTAAAAGAATTAGGAATTAGACCAGAACAATTGCCTTGGATAAGGGCCTCAGATCCCGTTGCTATAAGCATAAATGCGAAACCAGGTGACATAATTAGAGTTATGAGAAAGAGTCAATTATATGGAGAGGTTGTCTCGTATAGGTATGTAATTAGTGGGTGAATGAATTGGCATCTATTTTAAGCGTTGATGAAAGATGGAAAGTTATCGAAGCTTATTTTAAATCTAAAGGCTTAGTTAGACAGCATCTGGATTCATACAATGACTTTGTTAGAAACAAGCTTCAAGAGATCATTGACGAGCAAGGAGAAATCCCAACAGAAATACCAGGTTTGAAAGTGAGATTAGGCAAGATAAGAATAGGAAAACCAAGAGTTAGGGAATCAGATAGGGGAGAAAGGGAGATCAGTCCAATGGAAGCTAGACTAAGGAACTTGACCTATGCTGCTCCACTATGGCTTACAATGATTCCAGTTGAAAATAATATTGAAGCAGAACCAGAGGAGGTTTATATAGGAGATTTACCTATAATGCTCAAATCAGCAATAGATCCGATATCACAGTATACTTTAGATAAGCTGATTGAGATTGGTGAGGATCCTAAAGACCCGGGAGGGTATTTCATAGTAAATGGGTCCGAAAGAGTTATAGTAACTCAAGAAGATTTAGCTCCAAATAGAGTTCTTGTAGATACTGGAAAGACGGGGTCAAATATTACACATACGGCTAAAATTATCTCTAGTACTGCAGGCTATAGAGTGCCCGTTACAATAGAAAGACTAAAAGAGGGTACATATCATGTATCATTTCCAGCAGTTCCAGGTAAAATTCCGTTTGTTATTTTAATGAGAGCACTTGGTATATTAACTGACAGGGACATAGTATATGCAGTATCATTAGATCCTCAGATTCAGAACGAATTATTTCCCTCTTTAGAACAAGCAAGTTCTATAGCTACTGTTGATGATGCACTAGATTTTATAGGTAGCAGAGTAGCCATAGGCCAAAAGAGAGAAAATAGAATAGAAAAAGCACAACAAATAATTGATAAATACTTTCTGCCTCATTTAGGAACTTCGGCAGATGATAGAAGAAAGAAAGCATATTATTTAGCTTATGCTATATCAAAAGTTATTGAGCTGCATCTGGGTAGAAGAGAACCTGATGATAAAGATCATTACGCTAATAAAAGATTAAGATTAGCCGGAGACTTATTCGCGTCATTATTTAGAGTAGCTTTCAAGGCTTTCGTAAAAGATTTAACATATCAACTAGAAAAATCCAAGGTAAGAGGTAGAAAGCTCACTTTAAAGGCATTAGTTAGGCCAGATATCGTAACAGAAAGAATAAGGCATGCATTAGCTACTGGTAATTGGGTTGGTGGAAGAACTGGAGTTAGTCAATTACTTGATAGAACTAACTGGCTGTCTATGTTAAGCCATCTGAGGAGAGTAATATCCTCATTAGCAAGGGGTCAACCTAATTTCGAAGCGAGAGATTTACATGGTACACAATGGGGTAGGATGTGTCCCTTTGAAACACCTGAAGGTCCGAATAGTGGATTAGTTAAGAATTTAGCGTTAATGGCTCAAATTGCTGTAGGAATAAATGAGAAGATTGTTGAAAAAACTCTTTATGAGATGGGAGTAGTTCCGGTGGAGGAGGTTATAAGAAGAGTAACTGAAGGTGGAGAGGATCAGAACGAATATCTAAAATGGTCTAAAGTTTTACTTAACGGAAGATTAATAGGCTATTACCAAGATGGACAAGAATTAGCTAACAAGATCAGAGAAAGAAGGAGAAAAGGAGAAATTAGTGATGAAGTAAATGTAGCTCATATAGTTACAGATTTCATTAATGAAGTTCATGTTAATTGCGATTCTGGAAGAGTTAGAAGACCACTTATAGTTGTTTCTAACGGTAACCCGTTGGTAACTAGAGAAGATATTGAAAAGTTAGAATCTGGCACTATTACCTTTGACGATCTCGTTAGACAAGGAAAGATAGAGTATCTGGATGCAGAAGAAGAAGAGAACGTTTATGTTGCTTTAGAACCTAGTGACTTAACTCCAGAGCATACTCATTTAGAGATATGGTCTCCAGCTATTTTGGGCATAACAGCTTCTATAATACCTTATCCAGAGCATAATCAATCGCCTAGAAATACATATCAGTCAGCTATGGCTAAACAAGCTTTAGGTTTATATGCAGCGAACTATCAGTTACGTACAGATACGAGAGCCCATTTACTCCATTACCCACAGAGACCTTTAGTTCAAACTAGGGCATTAGATATTATAGGCTATACAAATAGGCCAGCCGGAAATAACGCTATCCTAGCTGTAATGTCATTTACTGGATACAATATGGAAGATTCAATAATTATGAATAGGTCCTCCGTTGAGAGAGGAATGTATAGGTCTACATTCTTTAGACTTTACTCAACAGAAGAGGTAAAATATCCTGGAGGTCAAGAAGACAAAATAGTAGTTCCAGAGCCTGGTGTTAGAGGATACAAAGGCAAAGAATACTATAGACTTCTAGAGGATAACGGAGTGGTCTCACCCGAGGTCGAAGTGAAAGGAGGAGACGTATTGATAGGTAAAGTTAGCCCTCCAAGATTCTTACAAGAATTTAAAGAATTATCTCCAGAACAAGCTAAGCGTGATACCTCAATAGTTACTAGACATGGTGAAATGGGTATCGTAGATCTAGTTTTAGTTACTGAAACTGCAGAAGGCAATAAGCTAGTTAAGGTAAGAGTAAGAGATCTTAGAATACCTTCTATAGGTGATAAATTCGCTAGTAGACATGGACAAAAAGGTGTAATTGGTATGCTTATACCACAAGTTGATATGCCATATACTGTTAAAGGTGTAGTGCCTGATATAATATTAAATCCTCACGCATTGCCATCTAGAATGACATTAGGTCAAATTATGGAAGGAATAGCGGGTAAATATGCTGCACTATCTGGGAATATTGTAGATGCTACACCTTTCTACAAGACACCTATAGAACAATTACAAAATGAGATCATGAAATATGGTTATCTACCAGACGCTACCGAAGTAACATATGATGGCCGTACTGGGCAGAAAATTAAATCTAGAATATATTTTGGAGTAGTATATTATCAGAAATTGCATCATATGGTAGCAGATAAGATTCACGCCAGAGCTAGGGGCCCAGTTCAGATTTTAACAAGACAGCCAACTGAAGGAAGAGCAAGAGAAGGTGGTTTAAGATTTGGAGAAATGGAAAGAGACTGTTTGATCGGTTTTGGCACTGCAATGCTCCTTAAGGATAGGTTATTAGATAACTCTGATAGAACAACAATTTACGTTTGCGATCAGTGCGGTTATATAGGTTGGTATGATAAGAATAAGAATAAATACGTATGCCCAATACATGGTGATAAGAGTAACTTGTTCCCGGTTACTGTATCTTATGCATTTAAGCTTTTAATTCAAGAACTAATGAGCATGATCATATCACCCAGATTAATTTTAGAGGATAGGGTTAGATTGAGTGGAGGTAAAGAAAATGAGTGAAAAGAATATAAAAGGAATAAAATTTGGAATACTTTCTCCTGATGAAATAAGAAAGATGTCAGTGACCGCAATAATAACTCCAGACGTTTATGATGAAGACGGGACTCCAATAGAAGGTAGTGTAATGGATCCTAGGTTAGGTGTAATAGAACCTGGACAGAAGTGTCCTACTTGTGGTAATACTTTAGGTAACTGCCCCGGACATTTTGGGCATATAGAATTAGTTAGACCAGTAATTCATGTAGGATTTGTAAAACATGTATATGAATTCCTAAAGGCTACATGTAGGAGATGTGGTAGAGTTAAAATTTCTGAAGAAGAAATAGAGAAATATTCTAGAATATATAACGCAATTAAGAAAAGATGGCCATCTGCAGCTAGGAGATTAACAGAATATGTGAAGAAGTCTGCAATGAAAGCTCAAGTTTGTCCACACTGTGGCGAAAAGCAATTCAAGATAAAGTTAGAAAAACCGTATAATTTTTACGAAGAGAGGAAAGAAGGCGTAGCAAAACTAACTCCTTCTGATATACGAGAAAGATTGGAGAAAATACCAGAATCCGATGCCGAAATATTAGGTTACGATCCTACAACCAGTAGGCCAGAGTGGATGATATTAACTGTTCTTCCAGTTCCTCCAATTACAATTAGACCTTCTATTATGATAGAGAGTGGAATAAGAGCTGAAGATGACTTAACTCATAAGTTAGTCGATATAGTAAGGATTAATGAACGATTGAAAGAGAGTATAGATGCAGGAGCTCCACAACTGATAATAGAAGATTTGTGGGACCTTTTACAGTATCATGTTGCGACTTACTTTGATAACGAGATTCCCGGATTGCCTCCTTCTAAACATAGATCTGGAAGGCCATTAAGAACACTAGCCCAAAGATTAAAGGGGAAAGAAGGTAGATTTAGAGGTAATTTATCTGGTAAAAGAGTTGATTTCTCATCCAGAACAGTCATATCCCCAGATCCTAATATTAGTATTGATGAAGTAGGAGTCCCAGAGATTATAGCTAGAACACTTACAGTCCCAGAAAGGATAACCTCATGGAATATAGAAAAATTAAGACAGTTTGTTATTAATGGTCCCGATAAATGGCCTGGCGCTAATTACGTAATTAGACCAGATGGTAGAAGAATAGATCTGAGATATGTGAAAGATAGAAAGGAGCTTGCATCAACTTTAGCTCCAGGATATGTAGTAGAACGTCATCTAACTGATGGAGATATAGTTTTGTTCAATAGGCAACCTTCTCTGCACAGAATTTCAATGATGGCTCATAGAGTTAGAGTACTAAAAGGGTTAACATTTAGGTTAAACTTGCTTGTATGTCCACCATATAATGCAGACTTCGATGGAGACGAAATGAACTTACACGTTCCACAGTCAGAAGAGGCAATAGCGGAAGCCAAGGAAATAATGCTTGTACATAAAAACATAATAACCCCAAGATATGGTGGTCCTATTATAGGAGCTGCTCAAGATTATATAAGTGGTGCGTATTTACTAACAGTAAAAACTACGTTATTAACTAAAGAAGAAGCCCAGCAAATATTAGGTGTGGCAGACGTTAAAATTGATCTTGGGGAACCGGCAATTTTAGCACCTAGAGAATATTATACTGGAAAACAAGTAGTAAGTGCTTTTCTGCCTAAAGATTTTAATTTCCACGGTCAAGCTAACGTTAGTAGTGGCCCTAGGCTATGCAAGAACGAAGATTGCCCGCACGATTCGTATGTAGTGATTAAGAACGGAACACTGTTAGAAGGCGTATTTGATAAAAAGGCTATAGGAAACCAGCAACCAGAAAGTATCCTCCATTGGCTGATTAAGGAATATTCTGATGAATATGGTAAGTGGTTAATGGATAACCTATTTAGAGTATTTATTAGATTTATTGAATTACAAGGGTTTACGATGAGACTTGAGGACGTATCATTAAGCGATGATGTAAAGAAAGAAATTTACAACGAAATAGATAGGGCTAAAGTGGAAGTCGATAATCTAATACAAAAGTATAAAAATGGAGAGTTAGAACCAATACCAGGGAGAACTTTAGAGGAAAGTTTAGAAAACTATATTCTTGATACCTTAGACAAATTAAGAAGCACTGCCGGTGATATAGCAAGTAAATATCTAGATCCATTTAATTTCGCTTACGTAATGGCAAGAACTGGAGCTAGAGGTAGCGTATTAAACATAACTCAGATGGCCGCTATGTTAGGTCAGCAATCAGTTAGAGGTGAAAGAATAAAAAGAGGATATATGACTAGAACATTACCTCACTTTAAACCTTATGACATCTCACCAGAAGCTAGAGGTTTTATATATTCATCATTCAGAACTGGTCTTAAACCAACTGAATTATTCTTCCATGCTGCTGGAGGTAGGGAAGGTCTAGTGGATACTGCAGTGCGAACTTCACAGAGTGGTTATATGCAAAGAAGATTAATAAACGCATTATCGGACTTAAGGGCTGAATATGATGGGACTGTAAGAAGTTTATATGGCGAGGTTATTCAAGTTGCGTATGGTGACGATGGTGTATTTCCCATGTATTCAGCTCATGGTAAAACGGTAGATGTAAATAGGATCTTTGAGAGAGTCGTGGGGTGGAAGATATGATTGATGAAAAGGATAAATCTTTTTTGGAAGAAAAAGTAAAACAAGCTTCCAAGATTCTTCCTCAAAAAATTGTTGATGATTTGAAAAATTTGATATCTAATAAAGAAGTGCTAGTTACTAGAGAAGAGATTGAAAAAATCTTCGATTTAGCTATTAAAGAGTATAGTGAAGGACTAATAGCTCCAGGAGAGGCTATTGGAATTGTAGCTGCACAATCAGTAGGAGAACCCGGTACACAAATGACGTTAAGGACTTTTCATTTTGCGGGTATAAGAGAGTTAAACGTAACGTTGGGTCTTCCAAGACTAATAGAAATTGTAGACGCTAAAAAAGTTCCATCAACTCCAATGATGACTATTTATTTAATCGATGAATACAAACACGATAAAGAAAAAGCGTTAGAAGTTGCTAGAAAAATAGAGTATACAAAAATAGAGAATGTAGTTACTTCAACAAGTATCGATATAGCTTCAATGTCAATTATTCTTCAACTCGATGATGAAATGCTTAAAGATAAAGGCGTTACTGTTGACGATGTTAAAAAAGCTATAAATAGATTGAAATTAGGAGAATTTGTGATAGAGGAATCTGAAGGTAATGCACTAAAAGTAAGTTTTGCTAATATAGATAGTATAGCTGCATTATTTAAATTAAGAGATAAGATACTTAATACTAAAATAAAGGGAATAAAAGGAATAAAACGTGCGATAGTTCAGAAAAAAGGGGATGAATACATTATTATAACAGATGGTTCAAATCTATCTAGCGTTCTTAGTGTGAAAGGAGTTGATATAGCCAAAGTAGAAACTAATAATATTCGTGAAATCGAGGAGGTATTTGGAATAGAGGCTGCAAGGGAGATTATAATTAGGGAAATTAGTAAAGTGTTAGCAGAACAAGGTTTAGACGTTGATATTAGACATATATTACTGGTTGCGGATGTAATGACTAGAACAGGTGTCGTAAGACAGATAGGTAGGCATGGTGTAACTGGAGAGAAGAGTAGTGTGTTAGCAAGAGCTGCATTTGAGGTTACTGTTAAACATCTTTTGGATGCTGCAGCTAGAGGAGATGTAGAAGAATTTAAAGGTGTAGTAGAAAACATTATAATTGGTCATCCAATTAAACTAGGTACTGGAATGGTTGAATTAACAATGAGGCCGATAGTAAGGTGATAAAAAGTGTCAGAACAACAAGTTTCATTTGAAGGAGAGTTGAAAACTCTTTTAAAGACTGGTAAAGTTGTTTTTGGTGCTAAGAGAGCTATAAAATATATAAAATTAAGTAAAGTGAAGATGGTAATTATCGCATCAACATTGAGGGGAGACCTTAAGCAAGATATATTGTATTATGCTAAGTTATCTAACGTGCCCGTATATGAATATAAAGGTAGCGGTTGGGATCTTGGGACACTATGTGGTAAACCATTTATGATTTCTACAATAAGCATTGTTGATGAAGGAGATTCTAAAATTTTGGACATTATAAAGGAGAGGTGATTTTTTCTGCCAGAAATTAGATTAACTCCAGAGGAAATACGTTATATTTCTCTATTTCAAGAAGTAACAAGAGCTAACGTAAGGGATTGTATAATCGATAATGAAAATAATAGGATAATATTTCTAGTGGATTCAAAAGATATGGGAGTTGCAATAGGTAAAAATGGTATTAATGTTAAGAGGTTAAGGAAAATCATAGGTAAAGATATAGAATTAGTAGCCTATAGCGATAATTTAGAAGAATTAGTAAAAAATCTGATGAGTCCAGCTAGAGTTAGAGGCGTAAAAGTAGTAAATACTAGCTCTAAAAAGTCAGTATATATTACTATAGATCCTCAAGATAAAGGATTAGCGATAGGTAAGAATGGAAGGAATGTAGCAAGAGCAAAGCTAATTTTAAAGAGGTATATGGATATTGATAATGTAGTAATAGTTTAAGGGGTTGGAAAAAGTGAGTAAGAGTAAATCACCTAAAGGAATATATGCGGCTAGAAAATTAAGACTAAAAAGGTTAAAATTCAGAAGGAGTCAAAGAAAGTATAAGAACAAGATACTAAAGTTGAAGGAAAAATACGATCCTTTAGGAGGAGCACCAATGGCAAGAGGGATAGTTTTAGAGAAAGTAGGAATAGAATCAAGGCAACCAAATTCAGCGGTCAGAAAATGCGTAAGAGTTCAGTTAGTGAGAAATGGCAGAGTTGTTACTGCATTCGTACCTGGGGATGGTGGTGTTAATTTCATTGACGAACATGATGAAGTCATAATTACCGGAATTGGAGGTACGTTAGGTAGATCGATGGGTGACTTACCTGGAGTGAGATACAAAGTTATAATGGTAAATGGTGTGTCATTAGATGCGTTATATAAAGGCAAGAAGCAAAAGCCAGTTAGATAAGTATTTTACAAATATATCTTAATAGATAATTAGTTATTAATTGTTTATAAATATAAAAGTAATGTAAGATTGATAATTTTAAAATTTTTGTTGTCCTTCTCTACTTTCCTTTTCTTGTTCGTCAACTAATCCTTTCTTGACAAAAATTGGTTTATTCGAAATTATGGCAAGAAATATTGCGTGACTTGGTATCATTCTTTTCTGAATTATTACACCATCAAATTTAAACTCAACTGTAGCAACATAAACTCCTGTATCTCTTATCATATCGTCTATAACAACTTTTTCTATATGCTTAGAAAACTCCTCCATAATTTCAGGGATAAAGGAGATAATATCATATATATTTTCTCTTTTATCGCTAAACTCCTCCTCTTTATTTCCCTTTGTTTTATTTATTGCTATAACAATTTCTGCAGGTACACTAAATAGATAAAATTGTCTTCCGTCTTCTAAATAGCATACGATAGTTGGTATACCATGAAGAGGCATAAAGAATGCATCAACAGAGTTGACTTTTATATAATCCTCGTCCTTAATTGGTTGAAGATTCATCACGTATACACTACATATACTTATGTATCATAAATTTAAATATCCAAATCATAGATAGCATTAAGAGGTAACAAATAGATGTCCTTAGATAACTTGCAATTAGACATCAAAGTATTTGGTAAGTGGGATACTAAAGTTGAAATCAGAGATCCTAGCTTAAAGAAGTATATTTCTCTAATCCCAGTTTATTTACCACATACAGGAGGTAGGCACGAGCATAGGAGATTTGGTAAGGCTAAGGTTCCAATAGTTGAGAGGTTAATAAACCAAATAATGAGACCCGGTAGGAATAAAGGAAAGAAACATCTAGCATATAATATTGTAAAATTGTCGTTTGATATAATTTATTTAAAAACTGGCCAAAATCCAATACAAGTATTAGTTAGAGCCATAGAAAATAGCGCACCTAGAGAAGAAGTTACGAGAATAATGTACGGTGGTATAGTGTATTACGTTGCAGTAGATGTAGCTCCACAAAGAAGAATAGACTTAGCCTTAAGGCATATAGCTATTGGTGCCAAGGATGCCTCATTCAATAATCCAAAACCCATTGAAGAAGCATTAGCGGAAGAAATAATTGCTGCAGCAAATAATGACCCCAAGAGTTTTGCAATTAAAAGAAAAGAAGAGATAGAGAGAATAGCCTTAAGCTCAAGGTAAACTTTTATTAACTCTATCACTATATCGGTTAAGAGAGTGTTATAAATGTCTCAAAAGCCTCACCTTAATTTAATAGTAATAGGTCATATCGATCACGGTAAAAGTACACTAGTGGGAAGACTACTAATGGATAGAGGTTTCATAGACGAAAAGACAGTGAAGGAAGCAGAAGAAGCTGCTAAAAAATTAGGTAAAGAATCTGAAAAGTTCGCATTTCTATTAGATAGATTAAAAGAAGAGAGAGAAAGAGGTGTAACAATAAATCTAACATTCATGAGATTTGAAACTAAAAAGTACTTCTTTACGATAATTGATGCCCCCGGTCATAGAGACTTCGTAAAGAACATGATAACTGGCGCTAGCCAAGCAGATGCCGCAATTCTAGTGGTTTCAGCTAAGAAAGGTGAATATGAAGCTGGGATGAGCGTAGAAGGACAAACAAGAGAGCACATAATTTTAGCAAAGACTATGGGTCTAGATCAATTAATTGTGGCAGTAAACAAAATGGACTTAACAGAACCACCTTATGATGAAAAACGCTATAAGGAGATTGTTGACCAGGTCAGCAAATTTATGAGAAGTTACGGCTTTAATACAAATAAGGTTAGATTTGTACCAGTGGTAGCACCTACTGGCGATAATATAACTCATAGATCAGAAAATATGAAATGGTATAATGGTCCTACCTTGGAAGAATACTTAGATCAGCTAGAATTACCGCCAAAACCAGTAGACAAACCATTAAGAATTCCAATCCAAGACGTTTACTCCATCTCCGGAGTAGGTACTGTACCAGTAGGTAGAGTAGAAAGTGGAGTGTTAAAGGTCGGTGATAAAATCGTATTTATGCCAGCGGGCAAAGTAGGTGAAGTTAGATCCATAGAGACTCATCATACTAAAATGGATAAAGCGGAACCTGGTGACAACATTGGATTCAACGTTAGAGGTGTCGAAAAGAAAGATATAAAGAGAGGAGATGTTGTAGGTCATCCAAATAATCCACCTACTGTTGCTGATGAATTTACTGCCAGAATAATAGTAGTATGGCATCCTACGGCATTGGCAAATGGTTATACGCCAGTAATTCACGTTCATACTGCAAGTATAGCATGCAGGGTTTCTGAATTAGTGTCTAAATTAGATCCAAGAACTGGTCAAGAGGCAGAAAAGAACCCACAGTTCCTAAAACAAGGAGATGTTGCAATAGTCAAATTTAAACCAATCAAACCATTATGCGTAGAGAAGTATAACGAGTTCCCACCATTAGGCAGATTTGCCATGAGAGATATGGGTAAGACTGTTGGAGTTGGCATAATTGTTGATGTAAAACCAGCCAAAGTAGAAATCAAATAATTTTAATTTTTTTATTGGTGGTTTTTATGCCTACAAAAGCTAGAATTCGATTATGGAGTACTAATGTGGAGAATTTAAACTACGTTATAACGCAAATAAGGGGTATCGTTGAGAAAACAGGAATAGAAATGAGAGGTCCGATACCATTGCCAACTAGTAAGCTGGAAGTTCCAATAATGAGGCTTCCTCACGGGGAAGGAAGGAAAAAGTGGGAAAAATGGGAAATGAGAGTACATAAGAGATTAATAGATATTGCAGCAGATGAACGTGTAATGAGGCAATTAATGAGAGTAAGGGTACCAGAAGACGTTTACATCGAGATACAATTAATATAAACCTTTTTACCCTTCTATATATAATTGTAATAGAGTGCCGGGGTGCCCGAGCGGACTAAGGGGCTGGCCTGGAGAGCCAGTGGGGGTTTCCCCGCACGGGTTCAAATCCCGTCCCCGGCGCTTGTAAATTTCAATTATATTTCTAGCTAGTATGGCTGTACAAAATGTTAATTGTTTTAAAACTCAAACTCCATTAATTTCCTCGTATTTATCATTCTTATTTGATGTGAAAGTAGCTCTATCATATTACTTAAATAATTGTAAATTAAATCTGTAATTTTATAACAAAGATGAAAATTCCTCAAGAGTTTGAGTAAGTTATTCTAGTGGAAAGGATAACAATAACTTTAAAGGTACTGTAGATTATATTTTAAAATGGCGGGGTAGAATAGCGGGGTGGGCTAGCCTGGTAAGGCCGCGGGGCTCATATACTCTTTGAACACGCGTTGGGAAACCCCGAGGTCCCTGGTTCAAATCCAGGCCCCGCTACCATTTCATTTAATATCTTATGTATTGCTTGAGGATTTTAGCGAGCGAAGGCTTTTTAAGTAAGTTATTAGTAGATACTCATGCATACGTGAAATTGCCGCGGTAGTCTAGTGGTCTAGGATGGGGGCCTGTCGAGCCCCTGACCCGGGTTCAAATCCCGGCCGCGGCGTATTTGTATTTTTACAAGGACTTTATATACATGGGATGAGGTAAGAAGCCTTAAGGTGGGAGTAGAATCTTTATACTTTATATACTTGTGTTATACTATCTTGATTTTGATGATGACGAAAAGCCGTTTTGAAATAGTGATATCGCGAGGCAGCCACTGATGATCTATGTCGGTATTGATCCAGGTAGTGAAAGTTATGCTTTTGCATTTGTTGATGAGATAGGGAATTTGGTTAAATATTTTGAGATATCTACAGATCTCGTAGAGAAAAACGCTATAGTTTTAGCTAAGTTAATAGCGGGTTATAGACCTATTGCAGTGGCTTTACCTTCTGGCCATGGATTACCTTTTTATAACATTAGAGACGTTAACTATAGGGAAATATTTCTTCTTACGCTAAAAGATCCATTATCTCATGGTCCTTTAAGGGATTTTGTATTAGCTTCAAAGCAATATTTAGCCTTGTACAATTCTTTTACACTTCCATCAGTAATTGAGCTAGACAGTATATCTAGCGAAAAAAAGATAAACATTATAGATAAGGGTACTGCAGATAAAGTTGCTTCTGCGTTTTTCTACAGGGTTTATCTTAAACTAGATGATTTTATTCTAGTTGAAATGGGGAGAAAATTTACAGCAATTGTTATCGTTATGAACGGTAAAATTGTTGATGGCTACGGTGGAACATATTTGGCTGGCTTAGATGGAGAGATAGCTTATCTTCTTCATAAATATTCTAGGATTGATAAGTCAACTATTTATAATGTTGGTAGAAATTTAGACCTTGTTAGGATTATAGTGGAATGGTATAGTGAGAAGTATAAGTTACCAATTATAGTATCAGGATATAATAAGAATTTCCTAGGGATTGGTGAGAAATACGATTTTAAGTTTAAAGAGGCTGCAGTTGGAGCAGCGTTTATTGCTAATGCGTATTTTGGTGGAACTTTACGTTGCTATACTAATATGTTAGAAAGTAGTGGGACTCCAATCTCATTCGTGAGGCTGAAAGAATGGGGAGAGATTATTTCTTGGATAGAGACATTATAATTGATAGAGAAGGTAATGTATATACCATTTTAACTAACTATAATCCTCCTGGTTACGTTTTTGCTTATTTGAAATATATTTATACTGGTAAAGGTCTTTGGAAAGGATATGAGAGGGTACTTAAGAAGTATGGTGTTCATAATCTTAGTAAGATTAATCAAATGTTTAATTTTGAGAGTTGTTACGATGCATTCTTTCCTATAGTTCTCCTATCTAATATTTCTAGACATTTAAAACCTGAAGAAAGGTTGCAAGAGATACTGAAGAAAAGTACTAGTGATAATATAATCTATACTCTCATTAATTTTATAGAAGAATATGTGAGAGTAAACAATGTAGGTGTCACTGGATCCATTTTACTAGGTAATTATCACGAAAACTCTGACATTGATATAATAATATATGGGCGCAAGAGTGCCTTAGATTTCATTGAATCTTTTGACGGATTTGAGAAGGATTATGAGTGGATTATTGAAGCTAATGAGAATTATGGTATAGATTTTGCAAATTTATTATATGATAATAGGAGACGAGGAATATATAATGGTACGAAGATTTCTATACTCTTCGCTGATGACAAACCTTGGAGATACTGTAACGATGTTTGTAAAAAAGTAGGTAAGGTGAGATTTAGAGCTCATATTTCAGGTAGTTATGAGGCTTTAATTTACCCTTCTATTGCGTATGTTTTAAGTAATAATGAATATAACGTTGCCAGAATAATAAGTTATGAGGGTATTTTTTCATCAGTTTTATTTGGAGAGAGACAGGTTGAGATTGAGGGTTTATTAATGAGGTGTGAGAAGGAGAACGTTGTACTTGTTGGTGATAGGGATGTCAGAGGATTTGTTAGACCACTGTAATGATGTCTCTTTCATTTTATCTCAAGCTTCTGTTGTGGAATCATATATTTTTAAACCAGGTAACGCAAGCAGATTTCAAGACCTCGCTAATGTGAAATATATTGATATACTTAAAAGTGCGTTAATTTCTTCTACGTATTATAGAGAGTTATGCATAAGGGGATTTAAGGGGATTATGAGACTCTATGATACGCTAGTTGAATTAATAACTCGTTCTAGGAAATTTGGATTTGAATATCAGCTACTTGGTACTTATCTTTTAATTGCACCCATTGCATATGAGGCTGCTAGGAGTGATAACGTTTTTGAGTTGAAGAAAAAAGTTGCTAAACTCATAAGGAGTTTTGGAGCTCAAGAGAGTAAATGGTTTCTGGATACGTTAAAAGAGTTAAATTTGAAATATTTAGGTAGATTAAGTTTGATGGATTATAGGGAGATAGAGAATGTTGACTTTTTTACGCTTATGAAGTTTTCATCAAAATATGATATAGTAGCGTTAAATATAGTTAGCGATTATTCCATTACATTTAATGCATATAAAGTCATAAAGGAAGGTCTTTGTGGGTTCGAGAGAGATGTGCAAAAAGCGTTTTTGTATATACTCTCAAATTATCCAGATACTTTGATTTATAAAAAATATGGAGCTTATGCTGCATTAAAAGTGTCTAAGTTAGCCAGACTGGTTTCCTCTAATGATTGTCCATCTTATAACGAGCTAAAGTGGCTTAATGAGTATTTGATTGTAAATAATTTTAATCCAGGGTCAACAGCTGATCTTATAGCATCCTCATTAGCTATATACTATTTAGATGAATGGTATAGCAAGAAGGATAATCCTCATAGCAGGGTTTCCATGTGATTTAGATCTTATAAATTTGGTAAATGAGCTTAACGCTGACCTTTTCATTGGATTAGGGGATATTGAGTGTCCTCAGTTTATAAGAAATTTTATAGGAATAGTTGGTGATATGGAAGATGTTTCAGTGTTTAAATATTTAAAGAACACTGGTAAATATCTCGAGAAATATTTCAATATCTCTTCAGACTTTTCAACAAATATTGTGATTTCGCATTATCCCCCAAAAGGCTCAATTACTGGGATTATAAATGATGTTAAAGTTGGTTCTCAAGAGATTATGGCTAGGGTATTATCTAATCAACCTAAGATTCTTTTTCACGCTCATTCTGAGATTCAAAAGGAGTATTATATAAATAATACAAAGGTTGTATCTATTGGTAATTTCAGTAAGGGGTATTATGTTGAGTATGACTCAGAAAAAGGTGAGGTAAAACTGGCTAGAGTTGCCTTGCCATAAGATAAGCATCTTCTCCATCAGCATAGTAACCTTTTAGTACCTTAACTTTTTTAAAATTCAGTTTCTCATAAAGGGCAATTGCAGGATAATTTGTAACTCTTACTTCTAAATATATTTCCTCAGCATTATAGTCATTTTTCATGCTTTTCATTGAAGCTTCTAATAATGCAGTAGCTATTCCTTTTCTTCTATATTCTTCTAATACCGCTATTGAAACCACATGTCCTTTTCTAACCAATGAAGGTAACTGCTTAATGTTACTAAATCCCCATTCTATTCTAGGCATTATATATCCTACTACTTTATCATCAGCTATGGCTACAAAAAATGCCAGACCATATTCCTTTAAGTGTTCGACGAAAAAATAATATGGGTAATTTTCTGGAAGTGTTAGTCTATTTATTTTTATTATTTGATCTATATCATCCATTCTTGCATTTCTCAGTGTGAAATCTCTTCCTTTATCTTTTTCTGCGAGCTCCATATCAATATCTTTATATAATGTAGTTAATATATATGCACACATATATGGCTCATCCTTCAAAGAAAATAATTGGAAGTGTAAGTAAGGAACTAGCTGACAAAAAGGTATTATTAGCAGTAACTGGAAGCGTAGCAATATATAAGTCATTGGATTTAGCCAGAAGTTTAATGAGGAATGGTGCAGAAGTGAGCGTTATCATGAGTAAAGATGCAGCGAAACTAATTTCTCCAGAGATGTTTAAGTGGGCTACTGGGAAGGATGTGGTTGCTAAGCTTACTGGTGACTTAGAACACGTTTCATTAGCAGAAGATAATGATGTGATGATTATAGCTCCATCTACTGCGAATACTATAGTAAAGATAGCTTATGGAATAGCTGATACGCCAATAACTGCTACTGCATTGAATTTTGTTGGTATGAAAAAACCCTTAATCATAGTTCCTTCAATGCATTTACAAATGTATATTTCACCTCAGGTCGCAGATGCTGTAAATAGGTTAAAGGGGATAGGAGTAGAGATAATAGAACCAGATATAATAGGAGATTTAGCGCATTATCCGGAATTAGAGTACCTAGCTGGCAGAATAACCTCATTTATTTTGAGAGGAAAAGACTTATCTGGACTTAATATATTAGTTACTGCTGGGCCTACACGTGAGTACTTAGACTCTGTCAGGTTTGTTTCAAATCCTAGTAGCGGAACTATGGGGATATCTATTGCGAATGAAGCTTATTTTAGAGGAGCAAATGTTAGAGTTATTTGTGGTCCTATAAGTTCTAAGCTAGAGCCTTACGTTAGGGATATAGTGCGCATAGAGACAACT
The DNA here is from genome assembly GCF_009601705.1 of Sulfolobus sp. E5-1-F. Taxonomy (NCBI): domain Archaea; kingdom Thermoproteati; phylum Thermoproteota; class Thermoprotei; order Sulfolobales; family Sulfolobaceae; genus Saccharolobus; species Saccharolobus sp. E5-1-F. The sequence continues at coordinate 2,020,988 of NZ_CP045687.1, forward strand.
GAGGAAATGCTTAATGAAGTTGTAAAAAGTATAGAAAATGATAAGTTTAGTGTTGTAATTTTAGCAGGAGCTCCTGCTGATTATAAGTTTAAAAACAGATTTGACAGTAAGATAGATAGTCATACAGAAATACCTAAGGTTGAATTAGAAAGAACACCAAAAATTTCTGAATATATTAGGAAATATAATATATTATTGGTTGGTTTTTCTGCGGAGACTGTAAATTCTGATGAGGAGTTAGTAGAGAAAGCTAAAATTAAGATGAGAAGACACGGATTTGATTTAATTGTGGCAAATAATGTTAGGAGGAAGGATATAGGATTTTCATCAGAATATAACGAAGTTATAGTTATAGATAAGGCTGGTAATGTAAGGAAGATAGAAAAGGATTTTAAGACAGTAGTAGCGAGGAAGATATTGGATATAGTGAAGGAGCAATTAAAAAGATGATAAAAGAAGAGTTTAAAATGAATTAGATAATGATATACAATAGCGGCTGGCTCGGGTAGCTCAGCCTGGGAGAGCGCCGGGCTGTGGACCCGGAAGTCCCGGGTTCAAATCCCGGCCCGAGCCCTTCCATGTAATTGTGCTAATATACATAAAGCTCATTTTTATATTTCATGACATTTTATACTATTATATGGGTAAGTTATTTGGAACAGATGGGATAAGAGGAATTACTAATACTGAATTACAACCAGAATTTGCGTTGAAGATTGGAAAAGCTATAGGAACATATTTTGGTAAAGGTGCTAGAATTCTAATAGGTAGGGATGTAAGAGCTGGAGGAGATATGTTGCTTAAAGCCGTTGAAAGTGGACTGTTGAGTAGTGGTGTATTAGTCTATGAAGCAGGGATGGCTCCTACTCCAGCTTTCCAGTACGGTGTAAAAACTTTAGGATATGATGGCGGTATTATAATAACTGCGAGTCATAATCCAGCAGAATATAACGGTATCAAAGTTCTTTCCCCCGATGGTATTGAGATATCTAGAGAAGACGAGGATAAAATAGAAGATATATACTTTCATGATAAATTTCATGTAGTAGAATGGAACGGTTTAGTAAATGATGTGAAAAGAGAAGACAAAGTTATTGAAACTTACGTAAAAGGGATACTCTCTCACGTTGATACTGATAAAATTAGGAATAAAAAGTATAAGGTTCTCATAGATCCTGCTAATAGTGTAGGTGCATTAGTAACGCCAATTGTCGCTAGAGAGTTGGGATGTAAAGTTTTTACTATTAACGGGAATTTAGATCCTCTATTTCCAGCTAGAACACCAGAACCCACATTTGAGAGTCTTAGTGAAACTGCAAAAATTGCTAAACAATTAGGCGTAGATTTGGCAGTAGCTCATGATGGCGACGCGGATAGGACAATTTTCATAGACTCTATGGGAAGAATTCAATGGGGTGATAGAAGTGGTACTTTATTGTCATATTGGGCTTCGATAAAAGCTCCAAATCTGCCTAAGCGTATATATACCGCAGTTTCTAGCTCTAGTTTAGTTGAAGAATATCTAAAACAGTATAATATAGAGGTTAAGTGGACTAAGGTAGGTAGTGTAGATATAGCGCATATGTTATTTAAGGAAAAAGGAGTGGCAGGATTTGAGGAAAATGGTGGATTTATGTATCCTCCTCATCAGACGGTAAGAGATGGCGCAATGTCATTCGCTTTAATGCTAGATATGATGGCATCTGAAAATGAAAACTCTGCTGAACTGTTTAATAGATTGCCCGTTTATTATTTAGTGAAAACAAAAGTGAGAATTACGGAAAAAAGTGATATAAAGAAGATTTATGATAAAATAATAGATAAGTATGGGAAGTACGGGAATATAGTTACAATAGATGGTGTAAAGATTATTGGTAATGATTTCTGGCTTCTCGTTAGGAAAAGTGGTACAGAGCCAATAATAAGAATATTAGTAGAGGCAAAAGATGAGAATAAATCCAAAGAATTATCTAAAGAGCTAGAAAAGTTAGTTAGTGAGTTAGTATGAAATATAGGCTAATGGATTTACTTGCATGTCCTATGTGTAAACATTTTCCGCTGAAACTTTTTGTTTTCTCAGAAAAGGAAATAGATAGAAAATTAAGTCAAGAAGATAAAAAACCGTTGTGTGAATTATATTGTGCATATAAATCTGCATTTATTAAGGAATTGAACTCTCTTCCTCCTTGCGAGGAATGCATTAGAAACGAAATAGTGGAAGGTATGCTTTATTGTGAAGCTTGTAATAGATGGTATCCAATAATTGATGAAATTCCAAGAATGTTACCAGACAAACTGAGAAAAGAAGAGGAGGATATCAAATTTTTGGAAAAACATAAAGACAAGATTCCGAAGACAATACTAACTAGTGGCGTTCCATTTCGTTTAAAATGAGCTTATTAATTTGTTTGACGAGTGTATAATATGGTGTAAGTGATGGAGAGTTCATTTATAGGAAATTTAGATGAGTGGATAAAATTGCAGAAGAATTTACTGAGTACTTTAAAAGATATGGAGAAAAAGGAGAAAACTGAGGATATGGATAGATTAGACTTAATATTAGCGTCCAGAACAGCATTTCAGCATATGATGAGAACATTAAAAGCCTTTGATCAATGGTTGCAAGATCCAATGGTTATAAAGCATATGCCTAGAGAAATGTTGGAGGATGTAAAGAATACCAGTTGGGAATTGCTTCAGAGGTTATTAGAGTTAGATATTAGACATACGAGCCAATTTAGAGAAATGATCTCAAAGATGAGCAAAGAAGGTAAATTGGATCCATTAATCTGGACCAGACCAGTAACAGAGGAACATCCAGAAAGAGAAAGAAGAGGTCCACTATCTACGATTTAAAAATTTTTTATTAATTATCTCCTTCTCAATTTCATCTCATTTTTTATCTTTAGGTTATACTCTTCGTCATATGCGAGTATTTTTGTTTTTATTTCATTTAGAGCCTGAGCTAATTTATTTTTGAAGTCCTCTTCTATTTGAGCTTTGTCTAACATCTCTATACCATTGCTTGAGATACCTATTTTCTTAGATATCGGATCATTTTCTATTAGCCCTAGATATAAGAGCGAAGTTAAGTCTTCTTTTGCCATTAAACTAAACACATTGTTTCCTATTACGTTGAATTGATATCCTAAATCAATACCTTTCTGCTTCAATTCGTATAATAACATTATTATAGATTTTTCGGTTAATTTTCCTATTTGTCTTATTATATATAATAACTGCAATTTTCTCTTATCTTCATTTATTATATTAGAACTTATAACTTGTTTAGATACCATCTTCACGTCTTTAGACTTTTGTTGTCCTGGTTGTGACAAATTTAAACCCCATATATAACTATTATCTCCCCTTTAATATGTTAACTATCTCTTTAGAGACGTTCTTAGGTTCCTTACTTCGAGTTATCGCTCCTCCTACTACATATATGCTTACTGGTAGATCTATGAGTTCTAAAATTCTATCTTTATTTAATCCTCCAGCTATTGATATTATTAAGTCTAGTTCAGATACCTTTCTAATCTCATTCTTTAAATCTGCTACACTAATGCCTCTACTTTTTTGTACATCCAAACCTACATGGAAACCTATAATATCTACTCCCAATTGTTTTAGCTCTTTTGCTCTTTCATATATATTTTTAACGTTGATCAAATCAGCTTGGACTAATATATCTAATTCTCTAGCCTTTTTTACTGCTGAATGAATAGTGGAATCATCCATTATTCCTAAAACTGTCATTATGTTAGCTCCACCTAATTTAGCAATTTCAACTTCAACATCTCCTGCATCTGCAGTTTTAGTATCAGCTACAATTATTTTATCTGGTACTATTGATTTTATTTTTCTTATTCCTTCTATCCCGAATGATTTTAGTAGTGGTGTTCCTATTTCAATGATTTCGTTTTCTAGATCTTTAACTTCATTAACTACTCTTATTGCATCATTGATATCTATAAAATCTAGAGCTATTTGTAAAAATTTTTCAGAATGAAGTTTTTCAAGTAGTACCTCTCTCATTTAAGGTTAATATGTGCTTTAAAAGTACTTAAAGTAATTGACAGTGACTTTTTATTTTATAGCAGTGAATGCAAATTACTGTGAATATTAGTGTCTAATAAGTATATAATCGTCACAGGTGGGGTTTTATCAAGTGTTGGTAAAGGTACGTTAGTTGCCTCTATTGGTATGCTACTTAAAAGAAGAGGATACAAAGTAACTGCAATAAAAATAGATCCGTATATTAATGTTGACGCGGGCACAATGAATCCTTATATGCATGGTGAAGTATTTGTAACTGAAGATGGTGCAGAGACGGATTTAGATTTAGGTCATTATGAGAGATTTATGGATATTAATATGACAAAATATAATAACATTACAGCAGGTAAGGTGTATTTTGAGGTTATAAAGAAAGAAAGAGAAGGTAAATATTTAGGTCAAACCGTGCAGATTATCCCTCACGTTACAGATCAGATAAAGGATATGATAAGATATGCAAGTAAGATAAATAACGCAGAGATTACCTTAGTGGAAATAGGTGGCACCGTAGGGGATATAGAAAGTTTACCATTTTTAGAAGCAGTTAGGCAGCTTAAACTAGAAGAAGGAGAAGATAATGTTGTTTTTGTGCATATAGCTTTAGTAGAATATTTATCTGTAACTGGAGAACTGAAAACTAAACCATTGCAGCATAGTGTACAAGAATTAAGAAGAATTGGAATACAACCAGATTTTATTGTTGGTAGAGCAACATTAGCCTTAGATGAGGAAACTAGGCGTAAAATTGCTCTGTTTACTAACGTTAAGGTAGATCATATAGTCTCTAGTTATGATGTAGAAACATCTTACGAAGTACCCATTATACTAGAAAACCAGAAATTAGTTTCTAAGATACTTAGTAGGCTTAAATTAGAGGATAGACAAATAGATTTAACAGATTGGATAAACTTCGTCAATAATATAAAAGGAATCAATAGTAAAAAAATCATTAATATTGCGCTAGTTGGGAAGTATACAAAGCTAAAAGATAGTTATATCAGTATAAAAGAAGCAATTTATCACGCTTCAGCACATTTAGGAGTAAGGCCTAACCTTATATGGATAGAGTCAACTGATTTAGAAAAAGATTCCATAAATTTAGACGAGGTATTAGGGAAGGCTAATGGAATTATAGTTTTACCCGGGTTTGGAAGCAGAGGAGCTGAAGGCAAAATTAAAGCTATAAAGTATGCTAGAGAACATAATATACCATTCTTGGGTATATGCTTTGGTTTTCAACTATCTGTAGTAGAATTTGCTAGAGATGTTCTAGGTCTTAGCGATGCTAATTCAACTGAAATTAATCCAAATACTAGGGATCCGGTTATTACTTTACTAGATGATCAAAAAAATGTAACTCAGCTAGGAGGTACCATGAGACTAGGAGCCCAGAAGATTATAATAAAAGAAGGGACAATTGCATATCAACTATATGATAAAAAGGTTGTATATGAAAGGCATAGACATAGATATGAGGTAAATCCTAAATACGTTGATTTACTAGAAAGTGCAGGATTAGTTGTTTCTGGTATTAGTGAAAATGGTTTAGTCGAAATTATAGAGTTACCTTCTAATAAATTCTTTATAGCAACTCAAGCTCATCCAGAATTTAAGAGTAGGCCAACAGCACCATCTCCTATATATTTAGGTTTCATTAGGGCTGCTGCTAGTCTTTAAAACTATTATGATTTTATCATATTTTGCTTTTATAATCTTTTTTATTCCTTTTATTCCATTCTGATATTCAACTTCAACCAGACCTAAATTTTCAAGTTCAGAAATATGTGAGCTTATGTTTCCCTTACTCATATTAAGTTTTTCAGTTAGCTCTGTTATACTCATTGGCATTGTTGAAACTAGTTGCAGTATATTTATTCTAGTCATTGTAGATAACGCTTTCGAAATTTCGTAGATTTTCTCTGGATCATCAATTACTAGATCCATGAATATTAGCTTCTAATTGCTAACTCTAATAAACAATAATGCATATATTCCAGCAAGCTAAAGCTTACAAGAGAAAATTTAAATTAGAAAATAGAGGGATGATATTGTGCAAGCAAAAGTAGAAAATCCGTTGAAGAGTCTAAGAACTGCAATAAATAGGGTAGTGCTGGTAAAACTCAAGGATGGCTCAGAGTACATTGGAAAACTAGAGCAAACTGACGGTACTATGAATTTAGTATTAAGAGATTGCACTGAAATTAGAGAAGGTACTTCTGAACCAGTAGCAAAATATGGTAGGGTACTTATAAGAGGTAGTAATATACTATTCATTAGCGTTGACTATGAGACAGTTATGAATAGTGAGAAATAAGATTTAAATTATTAGAGGTATTTGAGGAACCTATAATGAGAAACATAAATGTACAGTTGAATCCCCTTTCAGATATAGAGAAACTTCAAGTAGAACTAGTTGAGAGAAAAGGATTAGGACATCCAGATTATATTGCAGACGCAGTAGCTGAAGAAGCTAGTAGAAAGCTTTCATTATATTATCTCAAAAAATATGGTGTAATTTTACATCATAATTTAGATAAAACACTAGTAGTTGGAGGACAGGCTACTCCTCGTTTTAAAGGTGGGGATATAGTTCAACCAATATATATTATAGTCGCAGGCAGAGCTACAACAGAGGTAAAAACGGAAAGTGGAGTAGAGCAAATACCTGTGGGTACTATCATTATAGAGAGCGTAAAAGAGTGGATAAGAAATAACTTTAGATATCTCGACGCAGAAAGGCATCTTATAGTTGACTATAAGATAGGTAAAGGGTCAACTGATTTAGTAGGTATATTTGAAGCTGGCAAGAGAGTTCCACTATCTAATGATACTAGTTTTGGGGTAGGTTTTGCTCCATTTACTAAGTTAGAAAAACTAGTCTATGAAACAGAGAGATATTTGAACTCAAAACAGTTGAAAGCTAAATTACCTGAAGTAGGAGAGGACATAAAAGTGATGGGATTAAGGAGAGCGAATGAAGTTGACCTCACGATAGCAATGGCAACAATTAGCGAACTAATTGAAGATGTTAATCATTATATTAATGTAAAAGAACAAGTAAAGAATGAGATACTAGATCTAGCATCAAAAATAGCACCAGATTATAATGTAAGAATTTATGTTAACACAGGAGATAAGATAGATAAGAATATACTTTATTTGACTGTAACTGGTACTTCTGCTGAGCATGGTGACGATGGAATGACTGGAAGAGGAAATAGAGGTGTTGGACTAATAACACCAATGAGGCCCATGTCATTAGAAGCTACTGCTGGAAAGAATCCCGTTAATCATGTTGGTAAATTGTATAACGTTTTAGCTAATCTTATAGCTAATAAAATAGCTCAAGAAGTAAAGGACGTGAAATTCTCACAAGTTCAAGTTCTTGGACAAATAGGAAGACCAATAGATGATCCTTTAATAGCTAATGTTGATGTAATTACTTATGATGGAAAACTCAGTAATGAGACTAAAAATGAAATTAGTGGAATCGTAGATGAAATGCTAAGTTCATTTAATAAGTTAACTGAGCTAATATTAGAAGGAAAAGTTACCCTCTTTTAATCTTTTATTTCTGTATTCATCAACTATTCTTTTTATATCAATATTCTTAGACCTTTCTATTTGTAGTTCTTTCCGTAATACTTCCAGATCTTTCAAGACTAGTTTATCTAGTATTATAATCTCCTTATCTACATATTCTGCTATCTCACAGTTGACTTTTTCCTCTCCAATGTAAATATTACTTCCATCAAATACTATACCATTAATGTTAGTATCTCTCTTAATTACTATTACTTTTCCATTTAATAGTTTATGTATTACATTCTTTAGTTTTTCAATCTGTTTCTCATTATAACGTAATTTATTCTCAAGTTCATTTATCACCTTGTACACATTCTGTAAGTTTAGATTTAGCTCGTAAATTTTTCTGTCTCTTTCTATTTCTTTATTAGTCTGCAGTTTAATCTCATCAATTTTTCTTATTAAAGTATCCCTTTCATTAATGAGATTATAAATTATCCTTTTGTAACGTAATAATTCCGATTTTAACTCCTTATTTTCTTCTTCTAATTTAGTTAGTTTATTTATATCTTTAGCGGTATCTTTTTCTTTTTGTTTCTCCTTAATTCCATTTTTATTATCTTTTTCGATAATTTTTTCAATTTCTTTCTCCACGCATTCAGATACTGTAGTACCGAATATTACGCAATCATAAATACGATTTTCATCTATTATATCAATATCTAATCTACTGATGAAACTCTCAATTTGTCTTAATTTGCTCTCTATTTCATTATATGCCTTTAAAGCAGCAGCTAATGAGTCTCTAACATGAGGATTATCTATTTTTAACTTATGTAACTTGGAGTACTCGTCAATAAGTCTTTGCTTTTCATCTACACTTAGACTTTTTTCCGGGATAAATATCTTAGCGTTAAATTTGCTAGCGATCTTTTTTACAGTGTCAGGTAATGGATTGACATCAGTAGCTACTATTATTGCTTTTCCCTCTTTAGAGATTAAGGATACAATTTCATCTCTGTCAATGTTTCTTCTTGATGTTAATAAAATTGGTCTACCATAGATATCAATTATTGATAGTCCAACTTCTGTACCAGGATCTATTCCAACAATTAATCTTCTTTCACTTTTTTTGTCTTTAAATTCGATCTTATTTTTATATATTGGCTTAATATCCACTACTACATCGTGTCCTCTCATTTTTCTTACAATTCCGTACAGTCTCTCTCTAGGAGTATAAACTATAAATACTGCTCCCTCAATTCCAGCTCTAGACCTTCTCACTATCATGTCGTAATCAAATCCTTTCATATCAAGTTTTTCCTTTATCTCCTTAGCTACTCGCAGAAGGGTTCCCCTTATATACCTTTTATATCTATTCTGGCTCATTCCTCCGGGGCCTAATGCTCTTCCCCTTGATACAACTATTTTAGTACGTTTCTCTTCAATTTTTATACTAGTTCCATATCCTTTTAAAGCCAATAACGCATCTAAATATGCAGTTTTTTGCGGGGATAATTTTCCTTGTACTTCGTACCCTATTTCCTTAGCTAATTCTCTTATTTGTTTAAATTCTCCATTATGGTATGTGACTTGAACGATATTAGTATTTTGTGGTAATAATTTTACGATATTAATGATGTCTTTATCATTTTCCCCCAATTCGTAAATATTGTCAGTCGCTAATATATCAATATTGTATTCCCAACATAATCTAATAACTCTACTTAAACTTACGTTCTCTGCTTTATAGATTATTTTCTCGTTTTCATCAATGATAATAACTGAGTATAGTGGCTGTGACTTAGAGGAAGGACTTTCCATCGCCTCTATATCAATTCCCATAATTTTCATGATACCCCTCTTACATAATCAAAAATATCATGAATATCTACATTTATCCCATGTTTTCTAAAAAATATTGTAAGATTTGATAAATCTTTTTCTAATCTTTCCTCTGATTTCGTTGCCTGTGTCCAATCAATAATATATGGATTTCCATCTTTGTCTATAAGTACATTATATGGGCTTAGATCTCCATGTGTTATGTTGCAAATAGTATAGCCTATTCTTATGGTTTCCAAAATCTTTTCAAGGATTTCATCTAAGTTTAGATCTGGATTGGTAACTGGTATTTTGTAAAGCTCTATCCCATCTATATATTCCATTGCTACTGCGTTATACTCTACTCCTAATGGCTTAGGGACATAGCCCCCTTCGTTATTTAAACATGTAAGAGCCTCATACTCTCTTTTAGCATTCTCCACAGTAATCGAAAGCCAACTTTTCTTTTCTGGGCTTTTTCTAAATTTAACTTTCCTATAACTATCCGTGCCAACTCGATGAAACTTAACTACTATTTTGTTATCATTGAAATCGTACCCATAATACACTACGCTTTCTTTTCCTATCCCTATTATCTCCGCTAGTCTATTTAAGATTTTATTTACATACAGCAATTTTATTCCTAAAATATCTAGGCCAGAAAATGTTAACCTAAAAGATAAATCTGTTGGATTTTTAAAAATAAGTCTAAGCTCAGATAATTTCATTAAAGATATTTTAAGTTCCTCATCATCCTTAATATCTAATCTTCTCTTTAAGGAATTAAAATTAACGAATTCGTTTTTATCTCTAAGGCTATATATTGCCTTTAGTAATATATAATCAAAAGGCCCCACGAGTGATGCTTTCTCAGCCAGTGAAAGTCTCATTCCTATTTTATATTAGTTTTTAACTATTATATGTTATACTTGTCTTAACTATCTTACTCTTACCTGGAATTTTATCTTCAATATCTGATTTTAATACATTTAGCCCTTTTATGTCTGGTAAAGCCCTACTAAACACTTTTGTAATCTTTTGAGCTATTCTCTCCTTATCGTCATCACCGGGAGCTATAATAACATAGTATTTAGTCTTAACTGAAACAGTTTCTTCACTTCCCACGATCACTGATACACTGTTTTCGCTTTGTATGAGGCCAATTGCTAATTGTAGTTTAACGTTTTTTACGAAATTCTTTTTTCCATATATCATGAATGAACCTTTATTAAGATATTCTCCGCTAGGAGGTGATTTAGAGACTTGATTACCTAAAACCCAAAATACATCAATAGATGCTAAACCTAATTTCCAGGCTTTTGAATAACTTGCTGCGATAACTGCCGCGTCATAGATATCTTCTTCAAGTACTGTCTTATTATCTTGTGTTATGATAATTGTCGCTGGAGCACCAGCGATATCGGCATGGAGAAATATATCCTTATCCCTTAGGTATTTTTTTACTATACTTTCATTTTGACTTGCATCTTTTCCTGCAATTATTAAATATCCATTTCTTGAGATACTCCATCTATATTTTTCATACCATTCTTTTTTCCTTAGCACAAGTTTTATCTCGTTTTGTTTTTCTATTTCTTGTTTTTCTATTTTCTGCAATTTTTCTTTTAATTCTTCTAAACTTTCAATAGCTCTTTCAATTTTTCTTTTATATTCCTTAGCTTCTTCAAAAAATCTTATTGCGTTTTTAGTAGCTGAAAGTGATGTATCTAATTCAATTTCAACTCCATCTAGATTAAGCTTTATTTTTTTACTTTTTGATCTATTGTCTAATAATATTTGATCTATTTCGTATGACTTGGAAAGTATAATATTGCCCAATTGTCTATAACTTTTTTCTTTATTCTCATAGTCTTTTATACTATCCTCTATTTGTTTAATTGTATTTATGATCTTCTGTTTCTCCTCTGAGATAACTTTAGAGGATTTTTCAGATAACTCTTTTTGAGAAATAGTATAGAAATAGTCATCTATTGCATCATTAAATCTTTGGTATTCTTTGCACCCGTCAAGATGAAAAGGAACTACAGTTGTATCTTCTATAAGGCATGGTTTTATTTCTCCATTTATTAGTGAAAGCTCTAAGTTCTTTATTTTTTCTCTTATCAAGTTAATATCTGATGTAACGCTTTGTAAGCTAAGATAGTTTATTACTTCTTGTGGAATTCCTAAGGCTTTTGCTATGCTCCCCTTCTTAATTAATTTTTCTAATTCTTCTTCATTAGGTCTGCTTGCGGGAGGAGGTTTATATGTTTCCCCTATTCTTATGAGTCTATCTTTGAATTCTTTATATTCGCTTGCAAATAATATTTTATTATTTTTATCTACTATTACCAAAACTCCTCTAGGTAGTAATTCTACTATTATCTTTTTCTCGTCTCTTTTAAGTTCTAGAATTAATATCCTTTCATTGTTTAATATGTGTATATTTGCAATTATATCTCCCCTAATTAGCTCTCTCAGTGTAGTTATTTTTGTTGAAGAAATTTTTGGATAATTATATTTGGTTATGTTTATTCTTTTACCCGGCTCTATTATTAATTCTTGGTCTCTTCCAAAACAGTGTAATTTCAGAATATACATATTTTCACTATTTTGTACTAAGAAAACATTATCTATTATACATCCTTCTATTGCTTTTTTATTTTCTGTAATCCATGCTATTAAATCAAAGTATGTCATACTGTTTTTTCTCTGTAATTTTATATTCTGAGAGCTCATTCATTAGACATGTGGAAGTAGAGGATAAAATATTAATTATGCGAGGCATTTTAGGAATCGTAGCTGGAGGCATCTCGACAATATTTTATTCAGCAATTTATGTCCTTGCAGTAGTAATCTCCTTTTATGTATTCTCAGCTATGCTTTCACTTTTCTTATTTAGAGAAAAAAAGGCTAGAAATATCTTTGGTAAAGGTACCGGAATATATCTTTCTTCTTGGTTTGTAAGTTTACTATTAATCTATAATCTTGCAATGAGATGAGGCTCATGCTAACGCAAAAATTCGTTGTAGATAGTATGCTTGGTAAAATTGCAAGATGGCTAAGGATCATGGGTTATGATACGCTATATAGTAATGATTTCGAAGATTGGAAGATTCTGAGGATTGCTGAGACACAAAAAAGAATCATTATAACTAGAGATAGAGGTATTTATAACCGCTCTATCAAAAGGGGATTAGTTTGCATCCTACTTTCTGCAGATTCTAATATAATACGAGATTTGGCCTTTATTGCATTTAGATCTAAAATTGATTTATCTGTAAATATAAACGCTACTAGATGTCCTCAGTGTAATTCAGTTTTGAGTAAATTGTCAGAAGGTAAGTGGATGTGTCCTAAATGTAAGAAGGAGTATTGGAAAGGCAGACATTGGAAGACGATTGAAGAGGTAATAATTAAAGCTAATTCTGAACTACTAAAATTAGAAGGCAAAAATGATTCAAGGGGATCTAGTACAGATACAGGAATTAAACAAAGAGATAGGACAGTTACTAATAGAAATAGCTAAAAAATCCATTAAAGAAGAATTCAAGTTAGACAAGCTAGATTTGAGTAACTATAATAATCCCATTTTAGATAAAAAAGGTCTAGCTTTTGTAACTTTGGAGAAAATTACGCATAACACGACTTCCTTAAGAGGTTGTATAGGTTATGTTGAAGCAGTTGCTCCTTTGAAGCAGATAGTTGCGTCTGCAGCTAAAGCTGCTGCTTTTTCAGATCCAAGATTTAATCCACTACAAAAGGACGAATTATCAGAAATTATTATTGAGGTTACAGTTCTAACAAAACCAGAAGAGATAAAGGTAGAAAATAGGTGGGATTTACCTAAGATTATAAAAGTCGGAGAGGATGGTTTGATAGTTGAAAAAGGTATTCTCCATAGTGGTCTTTTACTGCCTCAAGTTCCCATGGAATATTGTTGGGACGAAGAAACGTTCTTAGCAGAAACTTGTATTAAGGCTTCTTTGGAACCAGATTGTTGGTTAGACAACTCGGTCACAATTAAAAGATTCCATGGAATAATATTTAGAGAGACTAGACCTAATGGAAGCGATATTATAGTGATAGAACCTCGCGATATTAAATGTAAATTAAACGAATTACTAAATAACTTCTGAGGATATTATCAAGTAAGAAAACGAACTTCTTATAATAACTTATACGGTAATTCTCGGAAATAAAACTCTTTCTTCCCGAATAAATACTTAAAAAATATAATAACTATAAAGTAGGACGAACGAGATTTAGATAAAAAGCTCAGAAATACTTTTTTATGCTAGTAGTGATATGTTGTATATACGGTGTTAAAGTATGGAACAAGAATATGCCGAACTATTTAGTGATGAAGTTAAAAATGCATTACAAGATGCATTAAAAGATATGAGAAATCCCGTAGATGTTTATGTCTTCGTAGATAGCGAAGACTCTAATTGTCAATATTGCAGCGTCACTACTAAATTTCTGGAGTTTATCGCTAGTGCTGCGCCAAAAGATGACAATGGTAGTTTATTAAAGGTTCATATAGTGGATAGAGCAAATCAAAATGACAGAAAAATTTTCGAAGAGTTCCACGTGGAGAGAGTTCCTACTGTAGCATTTTATAACGGATATATTAGATGGACAGGAGCTCCGTTGGGTGAGGAAATAAGAGCATTAGTTGAGACTATAGTAAGGCTTTCACAAGGCGAGAGCGGGTTAAGTCAAGAAACCATAGAAGCTATAAAATCTAAACTGAACGGTAAAGTAAAGATAGAAACTGTTGTCACGCCATCTTGTCCATACTGTCCTTATGCAGCATTAATGGCACATATGGTTGCTTTTGAGGCTTGCAGAGCAGGAAAGTGTAATGTTATATCTGATGTAGTGGAAGCTTATGAAAATCAAGATATTGCTGAGAAATATCAAGTAATGTCAGTACCATCTATAGCTATAAATGAATCTGTAGAATTTATAGGCGTACCATATGAAGAGAACTTTATCAACGCAATTTTAGAAAAGCAAAAGATAAGCTGAAACTCTTTTATCACAGTATCTATTAAATATTATAGTAGAGAGTAATGAGGATAATTTCAATAAAGCTAACAGATGAGGAGTATAAGGAGTTAGAAGAACGGGCGAGAAAAGAAGGTTTCGTTTTAATGAGTGATTTTATTAAATCACTTATTTTCTCTACTTCATCTTATTCTCATGGTTCTCAAGTAGATAATGCGCAAATTGTATCAAGAATAGAAAAAAAGATGCAAGATATGATTAATCCTTTTACTTCTCAGATTGATGAACTTAAACAAAAAATAGCCATATTAACAGAAAGAATAGAGATATTAGAGGAAAAAATAGGCGAAAATAAGGACACTACAAAAGATATAAATAAGAAACCAAAAAAGACTTTTGAGTCTAAATCTCTTAATGTAAAATCTGAAAGTCAACACAAGAAGACTGCGATAGATATACTAAGAGATCAAGGTGTGATATATGAATCTGAATTGAAGTTGAATAATCCTGATGCGTTTTTTGATAAATTAGAAACTCAAGGAGCAATAGTAATAACAACTGACCCAGAGAGGATAGCGATAGACTCTAATTTCTATGAGGAATTTAAGAAGAAAATAGGTAGTATTTCTACTTCAGATGAGATAGAAGTTCAAAAATATTTGACAAAACAAGAATATAAGTTGTTCCAGAAACTTAGACAATATAGTGTTATATACTTTGATGCTGATAGTAAAAGCTGGAAATTTGTGAGTTAAATCTAGGTAATGTAACTCCTTTTTGTCCTTGGTATTTTCCTTGATATGGATATTCAACTGGTGTGAGTGTTCTGGCAAAGATTAAGTGAATGAAACGTGTGCCTCTCTTTATTTTTACAGGAAAAGATGAGCCCACTACTTCTATTGTTACTTGTCCTTTAAATCCTGCATCAACTATTGTAGGCGGGATAAATAGACCTAATCTGGCGAATGTTGACCGTAGATTCACGAAAGCCATAACATCATTATTTAACTCTATATATTCTTCAGTTGTTAGTAGCACATGTTCATAAGGCTGAATTATAAATTCCTCTCCTTTTTCCGTATGGAAGAAAGAAGGATCAGGATTATCAGGATCAAACACTTTGTCAGTTTTTTTGAATCTAGCTATTTCATTACCTACTCTTAAGTCAACCCCGTTTTCCCTTACTGTGTCATTTTTAAGTGGTTCAATTTTTATCCAACTCTTTTCTAAATAATACTTCAAATCCCTATCTGATAGAATCATATTAAAAATATTGTAGTTATAAAGGGTTAAAAACCAGTAGTACCTCCTAATATTTATATTACATACATGTTCAGAGTAACTCTGACTCTTCATTTGAATTCGGTAATTGCCGAGTATTCATCATCCATGAAATGATTATAAATAACTGCAGATAATATAAATTAATCTATGGAGTTTAAAGTTATTGCCGAATATTTTGATAAATTAGAGAAGATATCCTCAAGGCTCCAACTTACAGCTTTACTAGCTGATCTTTTAAGCAAAAGCGATAAGGCAGTTATAGATAAGGTAGTTTATATTATACAAGGCAAATTATGGCCTGATTTTTTAGGTTATCCAGAGCTTGGAATCGGAGAGAAATTCTTAATAAAAGCAATTAGTATAGCTACGAATACAGATGAAAATTCAGTAGAAAATCTCTATAAGTCAATAGGTGATCTTGGAGAAGTAGCTCGAAGGTTAAAAAGCAAGCAGCAAAGTACAGGGATTTTAGGTTTTTTGGGTACTTCAAATAAAGAGAGCTTGACGGTGGATGAAGTTTACTCTACATTATCTAAGGTAGCATTAACAACTGGAGAGGGCAGTAGAGATTTAAAGATAAGATTACTGGCTGGCCTATTAAAAAAGGCAGATCCATTAGAGGCTAAGTTCCTAGTCAGATTTGTTGAAGGTCGACTTAGAGTTGGTATAGGAGATGCAACAGTCTTAGATGCTATGGCAATAGCTTTTGGCGGGGGGCAGTCCGCATCAGAAATAGTTGAAAGAGCGTATAATCTCAGGGCGGATTTGGGAAACATTGCAAAAATTATAGTAGAGAAGGGAATTGAAGCATTAAAGACTCTAAAGCCGGAAGTCGGAATACCAATTAGGCCGATGCTAGCTGAAAGATTATCGAACCCCGAAGAAATATTAAAGAAAGTAGGTGGGAATGCATTAGTTGATTATAAATATGATGGAGAGAGGGCGCAAATACACAAAAAAGGAGACAAAATTTTTATATTTTCTAGAAGATTAGAGAACATTACTTCGCAGTATCCAGATGTAGTAGACTACATTAACAGATATGTTGAAGGCAAAGAGTTCATTATAGAAGGAGAAATAGTGGCTATAGATCCAGAAAGCGGCGAGATGAGATCATTTCAAGAGTTAATGCACAGAAAGAGAAAGTCAGATATTTATGAAGCAATTAAGGAATATCCAGTAAACGTATTTCTCTTTGATTTAATGTATTATGAAGATGTAGATTATACTACAAAGCCGTTGGAAGTTAGGAGAAAATTGTTAGAAAGTATTGTAAAACCAAACGATTATGTAAAAATAGCTCACCATATTCAAGTTAATAATGTAGAGGATCTTAAATCCTTCTTCTATCGAGCAATATCCGAGGGTGGAGAGGGAGTGATGGTGAAGGCAATTGGAAAAGATGCAATATATCAAGCCGGTGCTAGGGGTTGGTTATGGATAAAGCTTAAACGTGATTATCAAAGCGAGATGGCTGATACAGTTGATCTGGTAGTTGTTGGTGGTTTCTATGGGAAGGGTAAAAGAGGCGGTAAGATAAGCTCGCTATTGATGGCTGCATATAATCCTAAGACTGATACTTTCGAATCTGTTTGCAAGGTGGCTAGTGGATTTTCGGACGAGCAACTTGACGAGTTACAAAAGAAGTTAATGGAAATAAAGAGGGATATAAAGCATCCTAGAGTTAATTCTAAGATGGAACCAGATATATGGGTAGAGCCAGTTTATGTAGCGGAAATAATTGGAGCGGAGATAACAATATCTCCTTTACATACTTGTTGCCAAGACGTCATAGAGAAGGATGCTGGTTTATCTATAAGATTTCCTCGATTTATAAGATGGAGAGATGATAAAAGTCCAGAAGACGCTACAACAACTGATGAGATACTTGAAATGTACAACAAGCAACCTAAGAAGAAAATTGAATCGCCATCTATAGACGAGAGCGTTTAAAATATATCGGGGCTCTGCAAATGTTATTATGTGCAAAATCTTGTAAAGATACTTCCTAACGGCGCTATCTTGATCGGTGAAAAATTTACTGTAGATGGACATTATGAACGTCCATTCCGGGTTGTTACACATTTTCATGCTGATCATATAACGGGACTTGAGAAAAGTATTTCCATTTGTGATGGCATAATTGCAACACCTATTACGTTAGAGATATTAAATCTGGATTACGCTATACCACCAAGAAAGGCATTTGGTTTAAATTATGATATAAAAATGACTATTGATGATGAGACTATTGTGCTAAAAAAGTCAGATCATGTGATAGGTTCTGCGCAAGTTCTTATTACACTCAAAAACGGTTTAGAAATAGGGTATACCGGTGATTTTAAGAATCCAGATAAAGGTACTCCAATACTTCATCCAGATATTTTAATAATTGAAGCTACGTATGGTAGGCCAGATTTCAGAAGACCTTTTAAAGATGATGTGGAGAGTTTATTTGCAGATTATGTTAGAGATGCGCTTATAAGTGGCCCAGTGAGAATTTACGGCTATCATGGGAAATTGCAAGAGATAATGATCAGTTTAAGAAAAATGGGTATCGATGCTCCTTTTATAGTAGGTGGTAAAATCTCCAAGATGACAAATATTGCAATAAAGTATGGCTATAATATAAGTCAAGTTTTTGATGAAAGTCAAACTGAAGCTAAAGAAATAATGCGTGATAATTGGTATATTTCTTTTTCTCATTATAATGAATTCAAACGAAGAAATGGTAAATACTTCAATTTTTTGTTAAGTGGATGGGAATTTAGGGATGTGGTGAAAAAGATTGATGAAAAGTCATATACTGTATCGTTTAGTGACCATGCTGATTTCGATGATCTTATATATTACGTAGAAAAAACTTCTGCAAAGTATATCATAACTGATAGCGGAAGGAGAAGCTATGGTAAAGAGTTAGCTGAATATATTTCCAAAAAATTAGGTAAAATAGCGATTAATATGCCATAAAAATCAAATTACAAGTGTCTCGTTAATTAACTTATTTAACTTAAATCTGGAAGGCGAGAAGATATCTATGAATTTATTCTTGATGTTATCCGCAATTAGATCAGCCATTATTTTTCCAGAGTATGGGGCAAACATCATACCGTGACCACTATAGCCTGCATCAATAAACAGACCTTCTGGCCAATCATCAGAATATCCCATAATTTGAGAACTATCTGGAGTCATCTCATAATAACCTGACCATCCTCTCAATATTCCTATGCCCTCTATTCCTTTTATTAATTGTCTTATACCTTTAAGAAATTTTATGGCATTAGATATAGATATTGTGAACTCCTCAAATTTATAGTCCCTTTTATCTTCTATTCCACCAATTATCTCTCCTTTTAGTGTCTGTGAGAAATAGATTTGAAGTTTAGAATTTATAATTAATGGTTCAATAAAATATTTTAAAGGTTCTGTTATATATATTTCTTTTTTCTCTGGAAATATAGGTACATTTATTCCAATACTGGATAGTATTTCATTACTCCACGCTCCTGCAGTAACTATAACCTTATTGCCATATACTTCTTTTCCGCTACTTAATTTTACGCCTTTTATTTTGTTGCCATCTTTTATTAGCGAGACCACTTTATCATAAATCGTCGAAATCTTATCCTTGATTGAATAATAGTAACTATACAATATGTAATCATGATGAAATGCACCATCTTGAGGTGCTAAGTAGCATTGTCCTTCAAATTTTATGTAAGGTAATTGGTATTTACATTCTATAAATTTGCCTCCTATATTATATGAGCTCCAAAAACTATCTAGCTTTTTGAATAAACTATACTCTTGTTCTTCGTTAATGATCCATAAATATCCAGTTCTTAATAATAATGAATTATACTCCAGTTCTTTCGACTGTTTCCTTAAATAATTTATCGCATTAATGGCATACTCTACGTTTTCCTTACTGTAAAAATGATATCTATATCTAGATGCGTTCCTGCTGCTCGATCCATAACCAATTCTTTTCCACTCTATTAGTGTTATATCTTTTTTATCATAGCCCTTTTTTACTAGATGATATGCTAAACTCAAACCATGTGAACCAGCGCCAACGATAATTATCATTCAAATCACCATTCTATATAATGGAGTTCTAAACGTTATGAGTTGCCTATCTCCTAGAAAACTTCCTAATGAATACGTGCATAACTTTCCTTGGCACTCACCTGTACCTAAACCTGTAATTCTTTTTATTTCTTCTACTTTGCTAAATCCTCTACTTATCTGTCTCTTTACTTCGTTTAGGGTAATATCTTCGCATTCGCATACGTATCCCTTACTTCCATAAATATATGGAGAGAAATTTCTTTTAGGTCCCTTATTCTGATAATAATCATAAATATATGTATAGTCCCTTAAATTATTTATGAATTCATCTAAGTATTTCTCATTAACAGCTATTTTGCCACTCAAAAATGAGGTATATTCATCTGAAATTCCACGCATTCCTCCAACTACGTAAACGTTTTCATAAGTCTTTCCCTCCATGGAATGTATTGGCATATAAAGATGGAAATACTCATTGAAATCGTATGAAATCCCAATATTGTATGAATGATCTATTTTTGGTTGCTTAATTATTGCATAAACTAGCATATTTGAAGTAAATGTTCTTTCATCAGTTATTATCTTTATCATTCCACTTTTTTCCCTTTTCACTTGCAGGTTAGTACTCTTTATTATTTCAATGCCCAGCTCATCTATTAATTCTCTGTAATATTTTGACAAAAACAATATACCATTATTGATTATAATTCTCTTTTCAACTTTAAATAGCGCTTTTATTATATCGTCACTATTTCCTAAAGCAACTATGTTCGTAATCTGATTTCCGTATCTTAAGTAAAGATTCTTTGATATTACACCAGGTACGTCATTTCCATCAAATATTGGTGGAATGTATCTTCCTCCACTTGCTAAAAATATTCTTTTAGCCTTTATTATTAATATCTTGTTAGACGTAAGAAATCCTATTCCTTCATCGAATTTACCTAGTAAAACTCCCTCTACAATTTTATCCTTATTTTCATTAATAATATTCTTTAATAACTTAGAGAATTCGTCTTTATTAGTTTGTGGTAATGGATAAGGTATATAAGTATTCCATTCGATATTAGATGATACCAAGATCGTTTTCTCCATCTTATTTATTTCCGATAAGACCCCTAACCCAGAAGTTCCTCCTCCTATAATTAGATTCTGTACTTCAAGGAATTCCAGCTCTTTTTGACCATTATAGCTTGTTATTGTATCTGGTAAATTGATAAAGTGTTTAGAGTAAGTTTTTACTAGGTTTGGAAATGTTCGCAATAGTTTATTATGTAAGATACTGTTACTAACTGGTATCTCAATTTTTCTCGTATATTTGTTAATCTGTGAACTATAACATAAGTCGATTCTTTTTCCGTTCTCTATTATCTCGTTATATGGTAAGCCTGGCTCACAATCTTTTATACTTCTAGGTCTTCTATGCCTTTTGCTTAGTACTATTGGCATATCCATTTTTGAAGACCTCATTTATAATTTTCCCATCGGATTTATAATTTATTCCATAAAGTTTCAATATAGTAGGTGTAACGTCAACTATTTTCATGTCTATTCGTTTTTTGGTAAAATTTTTTCCATATAATATTATAATCCCGTTGATGTCATCATTTCTGTAATATCCATGGTCCGCAGTAGTCGTGTTGTAAGGAATGACGTTTTCAAATATTGTATTTTTTTCTATGTTGCTTGAGATGGAGTATTTTGGATTAACGCCATTGATTACTATATCGCCTTGTCTATCATTTGCTGGTGTCTCATTAGAATATATCACGGTAAATATTCTTTCTCCAGTTTCAGGATCTTCCAATCTTTCTAAGTTAATAGTTAAATATTTAATTAACTTATTGAATTCCTTTTTACTTACTATTCCAGATTTTTCCCTCTCTCTTAGATTAATTCTAATAATTCCTCCGCCACCATAATACGCCTTAGTTCTCTTCCAATCTATTTTCTTATTATCGACTATTTTTAGTACGTTAAGCTTTTCTAAAAATTTATTAAGATATAATCTCTTTTTGACCTTATTTATTCCATGATCCGAACAAATAATTATATTATCAGCTAATTCAACATGCGCTTTCACAAAGTTATCTGCCATCTTATATACTTGGAAAATAAAATCTAATGACCTTGAATCGTCTATACCATAAAGTAGGTGTTGTATATTATCTACTATTGGTAGGTATGTTATTGCGAAATCCCAATCTTCACGTTTAAGCAAAAATAACGAATAGTTATAGAAAAAATCATAGGCGAATTTTAAAGTTTCGAAGTATTCAGTGAAACTAATTATATTAGATTTTAGAGAAACATAATCACCATCTAGGACCATTCCATGTTTTTTAACAACGTTCTCCCATACTTCCTTTTGTAACTCTTGATTATTAGACCAATTAGGAATTAGAAAAGATATCGGTGTAAGATAAATACCATTACTTAACCCCTTTAATCTAAACGTTCCCTCTATTTCCTTTCCTTTGCATCTCATCATTGCCTCAAGTGGAGATGTCCATTCATTTTGCCTCAAATTTAATGATAAGATATTATTCTTAATATCAGTTATTTTTATAGTATATTCCCCATTATTATTTTCAATACTAAAATTAACGCCGTTTATATTTGTATTGCCAATATCGAGAAAAGCTCCATCACTGCACTCTTTAATTTTTGACTTATAGGGATCAAATAACGTAAGATTTTTTAGTTTCCATTTATCGGGTAAAGCTTGCGGTGCTGAAGTCACTATTACTTTATACTCTTTCTTCGCTAAAAGATACCATATTGGATCAACCTTTAATGGTATACTACTATGTGCAGATAGTGGTTTACTTAGACTATAGCCTTTTATGAAGATCTTGGTGGAAGTTATTCCATGATTTACTGGTAAGAATCCTGTAAACAAAGACGCCAATGCTACTGGTGTTATTGATGGGAAAACGCTCTCTAGTTTACCAAAGCTACCATTCTCAACAAGATTATTCATAGTATCCAAATTATATCTAAATTGATTAAAAACGGAATAACTAACTCCATCAATGACTATTAGTAGTGTCTTCAAATTACGCACCTATTCTTTGTATATTTTCTTTTCTAAGTCTTTTCTTATATTTTTCGGAGAAATCATATTAATATGAGATCTTTTTAAATTACCTTTTTTATCGAAACTTATCGCGAATTCATAAATACCTATTTGATTTTCATATTCACCGAACACATCGAATCTATCTTTAAAGCTCTGATAATACTTAATTTGGAGACTATTATCAATTATCGTATTATCGATCTTTTTAAGAACTTTAAGCGTTAAATCTTTAATTTCGTCCATTTCATTTCATCTCCACCAGAATAGTTTCTATGATGCCTTTGATAGAATGTGTTTTACTTTCTATTATTTTTACCTCATTATTAACTCGTTTCAAAGTTTCTGTCGTCATTGGACCTATACTATAAACTATAATTTTACACTCTCTACCAATATAAGGACCAATTAGTCTTGCCATCAATGAGCTAGTAAATGCTATGGCATCAACTTTACATTTAGCTAAAATTTCTAACACCCTATCTACATTATCTCTGATTATTTCTGAGTCATACACATAAATCTCATCATATTTAATTTTGCTAGTAAGAAGATTTCTCATATCTTCAGAAGCTTTTTTACTCCTTATGCCGAGTACACTACTTATCTTATCTTCCAAGATTCTTTTAGCTAGTTCTACACTTGTAAATTTCCCTGGAGTTATTGGATTAATTTCGTACATTTTAATTAACAACTCTGAAGTTTCTTCTCCTATAGCATATATCTTATGATTTTTAAGGAGATAATGTTCTTTAAAACAAATAACTGAATTTCTGCTTGTAAATGCAAGGGCCTCATAATCGTAGTTAGGTATTGAATATGGGATACATTTTATTTTAAAAATGGGTATGTTTAGAACCTCAATCCCATTTTTCTGAAGTATCATAAGCTTTTCATTGAGTTCTACATCTTCGTTATCAGGCCTAAGGAATAACACTCTCATTCTTCATCTCCTTCTTTAATAACACGCCTAGTTCAGATCCTATAGCATATGGATCTCCTGGCTTGCTAATAGATACAGTAATTTTTTTCTTTCCATTGCTATAACTCGCAATACCATATAACTCTTTTCCTTCTTTCTTAAACAATACGCCAATTGGAGAATGACATCCACCTCCTACTAAGCTAATTACCGCTCGCTCTGCTAATGCCTCATCCAACGTATCTTTATGGTTAATTTCTTCGAATATCTCTTTTATCTTCTCATCTTTTTTTCTTCCAAGCGCTACTATAATACCTTGATTTGCTTCTGGAGTAAAATCGTAGACATTAAGTCTGTGATAGTTTATACTTATATTAAGCCTTTTTAAGGAGGCCTCGGCTAAAATTAAACCTTGATATTCTTTTGAGAGATATTTTCTTATTCTAGTATCTACGTTTCCTCTAATATCTTTTATATTTATTTCTGGCTTGATGTATTTAAGGAAGTTTTTTCTTCTTATGCTACTGGTACCTATAGTAATATTTGAATCTAACTTATCTAAATTTTTCTCTGCAATCAATATATCAAAGGGAGGATCTCTTTCCAGTACCGCAAATATTTCAAGATTAGGATTTATTTCTGATAAAATATCTTTCATACTATGCACTGCAATGTCGGCTTTTCCCTCTAATACAGCTTCATTAACTTCTTTTTCAAAAACTCCTTTCCCTAACTTACTTAAGGGTTCATTAGAAAATAAATCGGCTTTCGTCTTTATTTCTATCATTTCGTATTCTATTCCAATTTTCCCTAATTTTTCACCTATCATATCAACCTGTATTCTACTTAGTTTACTTCCTCTTGCGGCTATTCGGATTTTCAACTTAGTTCGCCTATTACTTTCACAAGTTTATCGATAGTATCGTTAATTACATCGTCTTTGTGTGAAGCTGAAGTGAAAATCGTCTCATATTGACTTGGCGGAATGAAGACTCCCTCCTTTAATAATCTTTCATGAAACCTTATGTAATACTCCTTATCAGCCCTTTTAGCATCTGAATAATTTCTAACCTTGTCTATTCCGAAAAATACTTGAAACATACTTCCAACATGATTTATTGTATGCTTTATTTTTAGTAATCTTTCTAATTCCTCTACGAGAGTCTTAGCGGCTTTGTTTGCAATATTATATGGGTATTCTTTTTCAAGTTCTTCTATCGTGGCAATTCCAGCGATCATGGATATGGGGTTGGCGTTAAATGTACCAGCATTAAATACTTTACCAGCAGGTGTAAGGTTATCGATAATTTCAGCTTTGCCTGCTACTGCGCCTATAGGGAAACCACCACCTATAATTTTACCTAGTGTTGTTATGTCTGGATAAATTTGATAGTAAGCCTGTGCTCCACCTATATCGACCCTAAAACCAGTTATAACTTCATCGAAGATTAATAATGAATTGTAGGACTTTGTAAGTTCTCTTACTCCAGATAAGAAGTCCTTATCAGGTAAGATTACACCAGCATTGCCCATGATAGGCTCTAAGATTACTGTAGCAATTTCCTCACTTCTTAATTTTTTATCTACGCAATCGAGATCATTAAACTCACATACTTCTACTGTTTTTATTATTTCCGTAGGAACACCTTCAGAAGTTGCAACGTTATACTCAGTAGCAGCACTTCCAGCTTCCACAAGTGCATAATCGTGAGCTCCGTGATAATTTCCGCTAAACTTCAATATTTTGCTTCTTTTTGTATAGCCTCTAGCTAACCTCATAGCTGTCATTGTAGCCTCAGTTCCACTATTCACAAATCTTATTTTCTGAGCTGATGGTATATGCGAGCTAATTTTTTTAGCTAATTCTATTTCTAATTTATTAGGAGTTCCGAAAAGCCAACCTTTTTCTAATTGTTCAATTATTTTCCTCTTTACGGATTCCGGAGAGTGACCTAAAATTAGCGGTCCGTAACCCAATACATAGTCAATGAACTTTTTACCATCGACTGTGTAAATATAGGCTCCTATCCCCCTCTCTACATAAAATGGGAATGGTTTGACTGCTGCTCTAACCGGACTATTTACTCCTCCTGCAAATAATTGCTTAGCTTGAGTCCACAGTTCCTCACTATTCAAAATGGTACACCTTCCTTTAGCCATCTTGCGATATCGTTAGCATAATAAGTGATAATTAAATCAGCTCCTGCTCTTTTTATTGCGGTAGTGATTTCCAATACTGCGGTCTTTTCATCTATCCATCCATTAATTGCTGCAGCTTTTATCATGCTATATTCGCCACTAACATGATATGCAGCTAGAGGATATTCTGGGAAATGATCTTTTACTAACCTTATTACATCTAAATATGTGTGCGCAGGTTTTACCATTAGAATATCAGCGCCTTCCTCTATATCTAATCTAGCTTCTTTTAATGCTTCAAATCCATTCCTAGGATCCATCTGATACCCTCTCCTATCTCCAAACGCCGGTTTAGAGTAAGCTGCGTCTCTAAAAGGACCATACATTACTGAAGCGTACTTTACACTATATGACATTATTAATGTATCGTTGTAACCAGCTTCATCAAGCGTATCTCTTATGGCCTTAACCACACCATCCATCATGCTTGATGGGGCTATAATATCTGCTCCAGCTTCAGCTTGGCTTAACGCGATCTTTGCATGAATTTTTAGGCTTTCGTCATTATCTATTACATAACACCCATTATTGTATTTAACAAGGCCGCAATGGCCATGAGATGTATATTCATCAGTACATTCGTCGGTGATTACTATAATCTTATCTTTAAAACTATCTTTTATTATTTTAACCGCTCTCTGTATTATACCATTTTTATCATAGGCTGAGGATGCTATATCATCTTTATAAGATGGAATTCCAAACAGTATGACACTACGGATACCATTTTCATAGCTTTCTTGTACATAATTGATTAACTTATCATTTGGTGGATATCTATATACTCCCGGCATTGAAGGAATTTGCTCTGGCTCATTTATACTTTCCTTTATAAATATTGGAAGTACTAAATCGTTTTGAGAAAGAGTCGTTTCAGCTACTAGATCCCTTACTAATTTAGTTTTCCTTAATCTTCTTGGTCTCAAAACTGGGAATGTTACCATCTTTAAAAATATCGATTAGAAAGTTAATGTAGTTGATTGCATCTTTCTCGTTAAATATTAGAGATCTTACATTATCAAAAAGGGGTTGGAAAGACTTTTTAATTATTGATCTTGTCATTAAATCTAATATTTCCTTAACCTGTTGATTGTTTATTCCAAGTTTTTCAAGTTCTTTATAGGCTTTTAGAATTTCATTTTCTCTTATACTTTCTACACGATTCATTATTTTTGACATAAATTCGCTATAGATTTCTTTTTTGTAATCATATATCAATTCATTTATCGCATCTTCTACGAATTTATTAATTTTAGTTAACTCCTCTTCTCTAGTTTTAAAGTTAAGTTTTGATATTCTTTCTAATTCTTCCAAGGTAATTACATTATTCCCAGTAAATAAGGGAGGGACAGTTATATCGACAATTAATGTGTTCCACTTGTTTTCCAGTCTGAGATTCTCATGATAAATTGAGATAAAAGCAATATCGAAGTTACCTAGCTTGTCTAAATCTAATTTTTCATAATTGTAGCCAAATTTTAGGGCAAGTTGTTTTGCTTTTTCTACTGTTCTATTCATAATGGTAACATTTTTGACATCTTCATTATATAGCATATTAGCTATTTTCTGTCCCATTTCACCAGCGCCTACTATTACAATTTTTCTATCACGGAAATCATTAAATCGCTTTTTAGCCTCATCAATAGCAAGAGAATATATACCAATTTTTCCCTTGGAAATACTAGTCTCTTCTCTGACTTTTCTACCTATTTTAATTGCCCTTTCAAAGAGTATTTGCAGATATTTTCCACTAAATCCTAATTTCTTAAACATGTCAATAGTTGATCTAATTTGAGATAAGATTTCATACTCTCCAATAGACAAAGAATCAGCACCACTGGCTACTAGAAATAGATGTTTTATACTATCTTTACCGCAGAGAACTCTAGCTTGATTCCCAATTGGCTCATTATGTACATTATTTAAATATTGGATTATTTTATTAATTTCATTTATTGTATTTGTATCTGAATATAAGTATATCTCAACTCTATTACATGTTTGTAGAACAGCAAATTCAGCATTGACTAATTGTTTTAGGGACTTTATTTCCGTTTCTCTAAAATAATATAAGTGAAGATTACTTATCCCTATAGTTTTGTACGTGAATAAGATTGAACAATAGTTTTGTAGTAATTCCTCATTGCTTGTCATTAATTATCTCCTCCGCTCTATATAAGGCTTTTTCTATTAATCCATTAGTAGCATAATATCGGAATTTTTCATCATTATATATTTTATGATAAAAGGAATATCTAACAGATGGATCGACTACTTTCTTCTTTAATATGGTTTTTACACCATACATTGCATTTAATAAATTTCTAGTTTCTGGACTATTAGCAATACTGGTTATTTTAGATAGGATCTCTTTAGCTAGAATACTAGATTTCCCTTTAGTAGTTATAGCTATTTCTAGATCATTATCAGAATAGAATATTGGAACTATAAAGTTAGAGTTTTCTGGATTAGTAGGATTATTACAAAGTTTTCTTAAATTTTTAGCTATATTACAAAGTTTCTCATTGAGCTCAAAATTATTCGTACAAGTTAAAATTATATCGTATTTTTCTAGTACATTTCTATCAATATTATTTGCATCTTCTTTAATTAATTTTATATCTGAGTTGAGAAGATCTTGGGAAAAATCCAAACTTATAACAGATACATCAGCTCCATATTTTTTAAAAGCTAATGCTCTTTTTGTACCTACTTTGCCTCCCCCGATCACAAGTACACGAAAATTAGAAAGATCTATAAAAATTGGATAATAATCCTTTGTGATCACAAGGTAGTAGATATAAGTAGATAACTTTAAGTTTAACTTTAAACTTCTAAAACCACCTATCTAATCCGGTTTGCCTAGACGCTCCTTTAGCTTCTTTTATTGCTTTAGTTAATCTTTCAATTCCATTCTTAACTCTTTCCTCATTGAAGTTATGTTCATTTACTAAGATATCTACTATATTCTTCTCATTAGGTTCATTTAAATCCAAAGTTTCTTCCGGTTTTATTACTTGTGGATTCAAAAACAAACCTCTAATCTCATCAATATTGAAAGTGATATCTCTTTTTGAAATTTCTCCGTACTCTATTGCCTTCTCTATCTTGCCGTATTTTTTGATTATCCTTAGCGCTCTTTCTGGTCCTATTCCTTTAATTCCATCAGGGTTGTAATCAGTTCCAATTAATATAGCTATATCGATTAATTGTTCTCTTGTTATTCCTAATTTCTTAAGTAATAATTCAGTTTCTATTAATTCTGGTTTTATATCTATATATACGTCTTTGTTAGGAAGTTTTCTTTTTCCCGTGATTGTCAAATTTCTTACCAATCTCTTAGCCCCAAAAAGTAATGAGTCGTAATCTTGACTAGCTGCTGCCCAGCTAAATCCTAATGTATTTAAATATGCAGCCTCAGCTTCTCCCTCTGAAGGTGCTTGAACTATAGGTATTCCCATAGCCCTCAATAAGTTTTTACTTTCTTCTACCATCGTATTGGACAATCTAAGTATAGCTTGTGAATATTTCCTTAGTTCTTCTATTTTCCCTTCACTCTTAGCTCTTTCTAACTTTCTCTCTGCTTCTTCCTTTACTTTTCTCCTTCTCTCTATCTCTTCACTTTTTTGCTCTGGTGGCTTACCGTCAAAAACGTAGATCGGTATAACACCTTCTTCTAAGATATTTATCGTTCTATAAAATAATCCACTTAGGTGGCTTGTTATCCTTCCATGGGAGTCCATTAATGGAGTTCCATCCGGTTGTCTTATTGCTGCTAAAAATTGATATAACGCATTATATCCATCAATACTTACTTTCTTTCCTTTAAGTTCGGAAAGTGAAAGCTCTCTTTTTACGTCTTTTACTAAATCTGCTAAATCTACTCCTATTCCTTATCACCTAAATATGTTATCATTCTTACATTTTCTTTAATTAGTGAAACCGATATATAACCTCTAATTTCCAATGCCATTAGTGCTTTTAAGAAATCATTGTAAGATACTTCATAGTTTGTTGAATTTTTCACTTCTTTAAAAAGATCATCATCTCTTATATTATTATTATTCTTTCTTATTTTATCTAAGATCTTTTCTAAAACAATATTATATAATGGTACATTTCTCCACATTAACTTCACGCATATGTACTTGGTTTAACTGTAGTTTTTGGTAATTGTTGTCTGGCCTTTTCAACCCAATTTTGATAGAATTGCAGCATATCTTGCGTAACTGATGGTTTAACTTTCTTCATAGCTTCTTCGAAATGTCTTAAGGAAACCTTGACCCCGTTAACTTTCATACACTCTTTCATAGTTTTATCTCTGCATTCGGTGTCAGTGGATTTACAATTCTCGTTAGCTTTGTCTATGCATATTTTCATACTCTCTCTTATAGCTCTCATTGTAGCTTCTCTTACTAATGCAGCTAAATCAGCTCCAGTATAGCCTTCAGTCTTTTCAGCTACATCCTCTAAGCTGATGTCCTCTCCTAACACTATGTTTCTAGTATGAACCTTTAATATTTCTATTCTTGCTTTCTTATCTGGTGGAGGTACATATATTAACTTTTCAAATCTACCTGGCCTTAATAGTGCTGGATCTAAGATATCTGGTCTATTGGTTGCAGCTATTACTACTACGTTTTCTAGTTTTTCAATTCCATCCATTTCCGCTAATAACTGATTTACTATTCTCTCCGTTACTCCTGAATCATAAGAGATTCCTCTTATTGGTGCTATTGAATCTATTTCGTCAAAGAATATTACAGCTGGTGCGTACATTCTAGCTTTTCTAAATATTTCTCTAACTGCTTTTTCACTTTCACCTACCCATTTGGATAATATTTCTGGTCCTCTAACTGCTATGAAGTTTGCTCCGCTCTCAGTTGCCACAGCCTTTGCCAGCATTGTCTTTCCAGTTCCCGGTGGACCAAACAGCAATATACCCTTAGGTGGCTCTATACCAGAATTTTGGTATAACTCTGAGTATTTCAGAGGATATTCAACTACTTCTTTTAACTCCTCTTTTATTTCTTCAAGGCCGCCTATATCTGTCCATTTAACCTCTGGAACTTCTATGTAAATTTCTCTTAAGCCACTTGGTACTATTTCTTTAAATGCGTTTATGAAATCTTCCATCTTAACTTCCATAGACTCTAGTATTTCTGGAGGTATCTTATCCTGATTCAAGTCTATCTTTGGCAAGTATCTTCTTAAGGCATTCATCGCGGCTTCTCTTACTAATGCTGACAAGTCAGCACCAGTATACCCATGTGTCATATCTGCAAGCTTCTCTAGGTCAACATCTTTAGATAGGGGCATGTTCCTTGTATGGATTTGTAGTATTTCTAATCTTCCTTGCTTATCCGGTAACGGTATTTCTATTTCTCTATCAAATCTTCCTGGTCTTCTTAGGGCTGGATCAACAGCACTAGGTCTATTGGTTGCAGCTATTACTATTACGTTTCCTCTATTTTCGAGACCATCCATTAAAGTGAGTAGCTGTGCAACAACTCTTCTTTCTACTTCTCCTATCACTTCGTCTCTTTTCGGTGCTATTGCGTCAATTTCATCTACGAATATTATTGCAGGAGCATGTTTTTTAGCGTCTTCAAATATTTCCCTTAATCTTTGTTCACTCTCTCCATAGAATTTGCTCATTATTTCTGGCCCGTTAATTGAAGTAAAGTACGCATCAGTTTCATTAGCTATTGCTTTTGCTAGTAATGTCTTTCCCACTCCAGGAGGGCCATATAATAATATACCCTTAGGCGGCTCTATTCCTAATCGTTTAAATAGTTCTGGATGTCTTAAAGGTAGCTCAACTAACTCTCTAACTTTTTCTATAATATTTTTCATTCCACCTATGTCCTCATATGTGACTCTAGGATATCTGGAAGGTTCCACTGGCTTATCAGATATACTTATTATCGTATCGTCATTCACTAGAACGATACCAGCTGGTTTGACTTGAACTACAGTAAACGGTATGGCTTGGCCTAGGACAGGAATTAACACTGTATCTCCTTCAACTAGGGGAAATTCTTTTAATCGTTTCTTAACATAACTAATGAAACCTGGATCTACAGTAATTGAGAAGTTAGATGGTGCTAGTTTTACTGTGCTAGCTGGCCTTACAACTGCTTTTCTTACTATAACCTTATCTCCAATTGAGACTCCAGCGTTTTTCCTGGTGATTCCATCCATTCGTATTATGTCCTTTTCTCCAGTTGTTGTATCCTCTGGTGATAAAGGCCATGCTAGTGCTGCAGTTTTTCTTGTTCCCTCAATTTCAACTACGTCACCTGGGCTTACATCAATTTGTGAAAGTAAATCGATGTCAATTCGTACCTTTCCTCTCCCAACATCTTTTTGTCTTGCTTCCATTACTCTAAGTATTAACTCCTTTCTTTGCGGTTTCTGTTCCTCTCCAGAACTAGCGCTCAATTTTTATCTCCAAAATATTTTAGCGTATAAAGGATATATAAGAACTAACGTACCAAAGAGTTTATTAGAATCCTAATCTTGTTATCCCTACTACTTCGGCATGACTAACTCCTTGTATATTATTTACTACTTCTTCTAAATTGTCTGTCCCTCCTTCAGTTTGCTCAGGCATTTGAACATATAGGATTAATGCATTTAGGCCATAAGCTATAGGTTCAGTTTCCTTTCTAATAATTTTATATTCTTTAGGTAATTTGGTGCTTATATCTGCGTATAAATTGTCTAAATTAACCTCATCACTGTCCGGAAAGACTTTAAGGACTACTAACACGTCTGTCATTTTGAGCTAACCCCCTAAGGTCCTTTAAATCCGCAGTTTGGACAAATATATTCTACCCCTTGTTTTCTACACATGTGGTCTCTTCTTATTAGTACTTCACCGCAATTTGGGCAATAAAATTCAACTCCCTTCTCTCTTGGATGTATTATTTTTCCACAACTTGAACATATTGGTGGTTCCACTTCTTCCCTAATACTTAGCTTAACTGACATATCTATACTTCCCCTTTATTTAACCTCAATAAAAGTTTAAAAGTGTTTGTTGTTTTCCTAGTTACATTATGGTTAAGATGGTTATTGTTGTAAGAAGTGATATTAAAATGGGTAAAGGTAAGATAGCAGCTCAAGTTGCACATGCTGCCGTAAGTTTAGTAATAAGTATTATTAATTCTGATAACTCACGTTGGAAAGAATGGTTAAATGAGTGGCTACAACAAGGACAACCAAAAATAGTTGTCAAGGCAAATTCATTAGATGAAATTATTTTACGATCTAAAAAGGCTGAGACAATGAATTTACCTTTCTCCATTATCGAAGATGCAGGGAAAACTCAATTAGAGCCTGGAACCATAACTTGCCTAGGTATTGGTCCAGCACCAGAGAGTTTAATAGATCCTATCACGGGTGATCTAAAATTACTGTGACCCCTCATGAGATAGATATTGCGTTAGGTATGGAAAGATATTACTATGAAGATTGGAACGAGATAGATGGAACAATAGAAAGGCCAAACGGATTTAAA
This sequence comes from Sulfolobus sp. E5-1-F, assembly GCF_009601705.1. Lineage (NCBI taxonomy): Archaea > Thermoproteati > Thermoproteota > Thermoprotei > Sulfolobales > Sulfolobaceae > Saccharolobus > Saccharolobus sp. E5-1-F. The sequence continues at coordinate 2,054,492 of NZ_CP045687.1, forward strand.
GTTATAGAAGAGATTGACTTTAAGCCAGCTCAAGATTGGAAAGGTGAGGAAAAAGGTAAATACGCAGTCTACTTGCTCACAAAATGGGGAATAGATCATTTTTCCGTTTTATCTGAAATTCAGAAAGTACTAAATTCAAAAGTTAATTATATGGGTATGAAGGATGCTAATGCAGTAACCTCACAGTTAGTGTATATACCATTAATCGAAAAGCAAGAATTGATCGAAGAATATAAATCTAGTAGTTTTGTTCTAAAGTTTCTTGGATATTCTTCAAAAAAATTTAATCACACCGGAAATATATTTGAAATATCTTTGTTGACGACAAGTTTTGATCTAGTTGTAGAGAGAGTGGAACAAATTAAGAAAAATCCATATCTTCCTGCTTTTATAGGTTATCAACGTTTTGGTACTCGTAGGCCTATCACACATTTAATAGGTAAGTATCTATTGAGAAGAGACTGGGAGAAGGCATTTTATTTGATTTTAACATATCCTTTTCTTTCTGAATCGAAAGAGATTATTGAAATTAGAAAACTAATAATGGAAGGCGATTTTAACGAAGCTATTAGATTGATTCCTTCCAAGTTTAAACAAGAGAAGTTATTATTGAAAAACTACATGAGATTTAAGTCCTATTACTTAGCCCTTAAAAATAGTTTCATTCCAATCTCGTTATATTTAGACGCATATCAGAGTTATTTATTTAACCTGTATTTATCCAGAAGATTAGACGACTATAAGAACTTAAATGATAAGGATAATTTATTTATAAGAATTCCTATCTATTTTAATGAATGTGATGATATTTGTAAAGAGATTTACTTAAATGAAGGAATAGAAAAGAATTTTTTTAAGTTACCAGAATTTAAAGTTTCACTAAAAAACCTCAATAGAAAGGCATTTATGAATATTAGAAATTTAAAAATTAATGAAGAAAATAGGACAATATCTTTTGTATTAGATAGGGGGATGTATGCTACTATATTACTTAGGGAAATTTTAAGAGGGGATCCAAGAAAATTCACTTAACTTTTATTATGGTGTTAGTCTCTTCTTATCTCTAGGGAATGGTACTACTTCCTTTACACTCTGAAGGCCAGTTAACATTAACATTACTCTTGCTAATCCCATGCCAAAACCAGCGTGTGGTGGCATACCATAATCAAACCATTTTAGGAAGAATTCAAAACTTTCTGGATTTAATCCTCTTACTTTAAGGGAATTCTCTAGGACTTCTTTCACATGATTTCTAGAACTTCCAGAAACAATCTCTAACCATCTGAAAATTAAATCGAAGCTTTCACTTAGCTGTGGATTGTCTTTTTTCTGTTTTGTATAAAATGGTCTACTTAGCCAAGGCCAATCAGTTACGAAGTAGAGATCTTCTTTTAATTCATTATATAGTACTCTTAGTTCAGGTGTTCCTATATCATCGCCAAATTTAATATTCACGCCCTTACTTTTTAGAATCTCTATTGCCTCGGTGTAGGAAATTTTCTTAATAGGTATTTTAACATCAGGAGGAGTATAATTTAAAATCTTTAATTCATTTTCACATTCTTTCTTTACATCATTTATCATGTTATAGATTATTTGTTCGATTAGAGTCATTATATCGTTATAATCTGCAAATGCCATTTCTACATCCATACTAATGAACTCTGAGAGATGGTAAGGCGTATCTGATTCTTCTGCTCTCCATGCAGGTGCTATCTCAAATACTCTTTCTATAGCACCAGCTAATAATTCCTTGTATAATTGTGGGCTCTGAGCTAGAAATGCCTCTTTTCCAAAGTATAATACTGGAAATAATTGTGCTCCTCCTTCTGTTGCACTAGCAATTATTTTTGGAGTAAAGACTTCCACAAATCCGTATTTATATAACGTTTCCCTAAATGATTTTACAGCTACTGACTGGATTTTCAATACTGCTTGCATTTCCAATCTTCTTAAATCTAGTAATCTTTCTCTAAGTCTAGTATCTATATCAGCTTTAACCTTGCCTGTAACATCTAGCGGCAATGGAGACTTTGCATATGAGAGTATTTCTATGTCTCTTGCATGTACTTCAACTCCATTAGGAGCTCTCGGATCAGCCTTGACTATACCATTTACGACGAGCGTTGATTCTAATCCTATATTTATGATTTTATCATAAGCATTATTACCTTTCTCAACTACTATTTGTCCTATTCCACTCTTATCTCTTAATAAAATAAATACCTTTCCACCTAGATTTCTTATATTATGAACCCATCCAGCTACCTTTACTTCCGTTCCATCTAACTTAGAATTTAATTCTGAAATTAGGTGTGTCCTAAACAACTTACTCTACCCTTATTCTTACTGGCGTTGAATGTATTTTAGTTAATGCTGACTCTAAAAGTTGCGCTTCAGCTGGTAGTAATCTTCTTTCTGATCTGGATACACGAATTACGTATTGAACTGAGCCATCTGGCATCCATACGGTATTTACGCCAAGTACTCTAGCTGGTGAGAGTAATTGAACTGCACTATTCTTTATGCTATTAGTTTTTTCTAAGACTCTCACCTTTATGTTTAGTTTATCCTGCAGGATTCTTGCTATTTTGATCCACTTTTGTTGAGTCATCTCAGGTCCACTCGTAACTAATAGTATTAGTAGATCGTCTACCTTGTAAGCTTTATGATATGTACAATCTTTAAGTTCTTTGAACTGTGTTTCCTCTAGATCTAATAGTACCTTTATTATTTCAACTTCATATTCAAATACTTCTCCACTATCTATAAGTGACTGGCATCTATTGCAAAGAAGTCCACTTCTAACGCAAACGTAATCTAGGGGGATCTTCATCTTCATTCACTCCGTTTACCGCAATACTTATGAATGCGAGATAAAATAATTATAGCCGGGATAAATAAATGCCGCTAACCGATCCCGCGAAATTACAAATAGTGCAGCAAAGAGTATTTTTGAAAAAGGTATGCAGAAAATGCGGAGCTCTCAATCCTATAAGGGCAACCAAATGTAGGCGATGTCATAGTACAAACTTAAGATTGAAGAAGAAGGAACTACCAACTAAGAAAGGCTAACATTTTTTACTTAACTAAATTTTTATTCCAATTATTGATAAACGTTCCTTTATACTGTTACTATTTTCCTCAAATGTTTTTACATGTTCTTTCAAATATTCTTTATCAATACTAATCTTACCTTCTCCAAGTAAGTACACTAGTGTTTTTAATTCATCTTCGTCTTCCTCCCTAAACGCGTTAGCTTTGAGCAAAATGTAATCTTCTAATCTTATACTTTTAAATTCATAAGCTCCTATTTTTATATTAATTGCACTATCTAGAATTTCTTTTGGAACAAAGAAATCTTGTATATTTTCATATAAATCTATCTGTAGTTGTTCATCATCAATTGGAGCTAATAATCTTGGAGTATCAATTGGAGTTCTACCATAATCCCATCCTCTCTCATAAGCGAAGTTTCTAATTTTATCATCGTCTACTAAGACACTTATATCTAGGGCAAACAAGTCTACATCACTCTCAGTCCCTTTTCTCTTTAGTGAAATATCTACTATTGTGTCTCCAATTATAATGAATTTTGTAAGATCTTGTAATTCGTGAAGAACTTCTCCTACCTTACTAAACGGTATCAAGCATATGCACCTATATAGTTTTTAAGTAGCTTTTAATAAGTTATTATTGTTGCCGGGGTGGCCGAGCGGTCTAAGGCGGCACTACCAGCCCATCGGTAGCGCTAGGGGCCGCAGTGGTATTAGTTGACACCCGTTATTTCGCGGGTTCGAATCCCGCCCCCGGCTTTTAGAAGATTTAAAAAGTAGTATTAATTATAATGCTGGTATGAGTCAGCCAAAAAGAAAAGAGGAGACTGTAGGTGTAGAAATGAAAGGTGAGGAAGCACTTGCATACGTTCTCAATGACATTGGAATAACCAAAGTGTTTACAACTTACTCCCTACCGAATATCATTAAGGAAATGCTAAAGAAGTATAATATTGAAGTCGAATTTTCCATGACAGTAAAAGACGCAAGTTGGTTAGCATACGCTTATGCAATGGAAAATAATTCAGTTGGGACTATAATTCAAATACCTGGTTCTAAGTTAACTGATGCGGTAAATGTCATTGCCCAAGCGTATATGGAATCAGTTCCTCTCCTTATCATATCTAGTGTAAGATCACACAAAGACACGGGAAGGGCTAGAATTGGCGAATTTAGAACAATCGATGATTTATCAAATATTTTATCTCCAATAATCAAGACAAAAGAAAGAGTTATCAGTATAGAAGAAATAACTGTTACAATAGAGAAAGCCTATAAGGAAGCGGTAAGTAATAGACCGAGGCCTTCATATGTCGAGATATCTGAAGACTTATTTAGGGCAAAAGCGTATCCGTTATCCACTGCAGGCCAAAAGCCTGAGAAAAGGACTCCAGATAAGAATACTGTAGCTAAAGTAGCTGAACTTTTAACTAATGCTAAATCACCAGTTATAATTGCGGGATATGGAGTAGTTTTAAGCGATGCTGAAGACATGCTAGTTGAATTAGCTGAATTATTAGACTCACCGGTGGTTACTACATTTAAGGCAAAGGGATCAATACCATCTAATCACAAACTATTTGCTGGAGAGGGATTAGGCGCCTTTGGTACTGAGGCTGCAAATTATTTTATTGAAAATGCTGATGTAATATTAGCTTTAGGCACTAGGTTTACTCAGTTAAGCACGGCTGGCTGGTCCTTAAAGTACAAGGGTATATTAGTACATAATAATGTTGATGGCGAAGATATAGGCAAAGTTTTCATGCCTCATGTTCCAGTAGTAGCAGACACTGGACTATTCTTAAGGGAACTCTTAACGCAATTGAAAACTAAGATAAAAGAGAAAGTAAATAGAGGAACTAGTGATATTATTTATAAGACTAGACGTGAAATATCTCCGTCTAAATCCCATACTGATTTATGGCCTATTGACGTAGTGAAAATGATGGGCACACTAGGTGGTTTTGAGAAAGTATATGTGGATATGTCAGCTACTACAATAGATTTTGTTAGATTACCGATAAATGCTAAGAAAAGCTGGTATACAGCAGAATCTTTGCTCGAGAGAGGTATTGCAGTGGGAGGAGCTATAGCTTCTAAATATGCTGCATATGGAATTACTGATCTAGAGGGAATATTACCATATTTATCATTACTAGAATATAAAGTGAATAAGATTAAGGGGAAAATAATTGTGTTAAACGATGGTGGTACAAACTATATTGATGTTTCAAGCTCTGATCTACCGACTATTTCTAGATCACAAACTACTATCAACGCTAATTTTGATGAGATCGTAAAAAGAGCTCTAGATGGTGTAACTGTTGAGACGTTAACTGAGTTAGAGGAGGCTTTAAAATCTGCTGATAAGAAAATTATAAATATAAAGATAGATCCTAATTTCGAGTCAGTCGTAGTTTCAAGAATTTAATATAAGGTAAAGTATTTATTAAGGCTAATTTTATTTTGTCTTATTCAGAAGTTTAAAATATGAACGATAAGTCTTCAGATCAAATTTCAATTAAAAAGGCCTTAATTTATGCAGCAGTTTTCTCAGTAGCGTCATATGCTATTGCAGCAGGATTAACACTATCTACTAGTCTTTTTGCTGTAAATATATTTGCAGATCCAATATTGAATCTCACTGTTCCTCTAATACTTCTCTCCATTGGTATACAAGTTATTAATAGAAAATTAGGACCTATTTTTATAGGCTTAATTAGCGCTGGGCTGTATGCGATTAGCTTCTTACCATTTATTGCAATACCTTTAATTATTGTAGCGTTAATTGTAGAAGGTATAACGAGAGTCATGGGATATAGGTCTTTGAAGGCTGTAATAGCTTATACCACTATTGCAGGTGGTTTAGAAGGGATATTAAGTACTTTGCTTGCTCTTTATATGGTGAAAGTCCCTGCACCAATAATAACTTCATTATATATCTGGACTGGAGTATCAGTTGGAATGTTTGCCGAGAGTGCATTAATGGGATTGATATCTTTCCATATTGTCTCATATTTAATCAAAGCAGGGGTCATCAAATGAAGGTAAAATTTCTTTATATCTTAAGTTTTTCCATCTTAATCTATATAAATAGTATATTTTTTAATTTTATTATACCATTTCTAGTTACATTGGCTCTATTATATAAAAGGATATGGATTATAGTAATAGAGGTTGCAATTGGAATTCTATCTTTTCTCATATTGGGTTTCCTTGGGAAGATTTTCATTTATCAGTACACCCTTAGAGCTTTCTCAATTGTTAACGTTTTTTTAATTTCAAGTGACTATACAGATAAGTCTTCAATAATTGATCTATTCGGTTCAAAAGGAGTTCCTCTTTTAATCGCTCTTACATATTATCCAAGGTTTTATGATGTCATGCAAAATGTTGCTTTTTATGCACGCGTTCGAAAAATAAATTTATTAGATCTTAAAAGGCTACTAGTTCCAATAATAGTAGAAACAGTGAAAATAGCTGATAATCTATATGTTGCGTATACCGTTAAATTGTTTGGACAGTATAGTTATAGAAGAAATTTAAAGCCTTCAAGGGAAGATTTAATACCTCTACTTATAGGTGTAGCTACTTTATGCTTGTCATTAGTCCTAAATATTTAAACGGAAAGATAGAGGTAGAAAAAGGAGAAAGAGTAGGTTTAGTAGGTAAGAATGGAAGTGGAAAAACTACATTGATATTATCAGCATTATGCATAGATCAGCATACTTCTAACGTTATAGTTGACGATATGGATTTCTGTAAAGAGAGAGATTATTCGAAAATCTCAGCGGTTTTACAAGATGTTTCTTCTCAAATATTAGCTTCGACGTGCAAAGATGAAATCGAGTTAATGAAAAGATTTCATAGGGTAGATGAAAAAATAGCTAGAAAGTTGATGGGCAGTTACTATGAAGTTGAGTTCAAAAAATTGTCTGACGGATATAAAAAGAGGTATGCTATTGCTTCGGTTTTAGCTTCAAATCCCGAGTATATCTTGCTGGACGAACCATTTGCAAATTTGGATGATGAAGGAGTAAAATTGGTTAGTACGATTATTCCTAAAAATAGTTTGATTGCTGAACATCGTATTGAGGAATTGCGTAAATTAGTAGATAGGGTCTATATGATTAAGAATAATGCAGAAATAAATGAGATATCCAAAGAAAACCTTTTTGATACGGAATTCTTAAGGAAAGAAGGATTAAGAGGATTTAATTTACCTAAGATTAACAGTGAATTGGGTAATGAAATATTTAATGTAAATGTTAACAATTTTACGATAAAAATAAGAGAAAGGGAAATTCTGTGTTTATTAGGCAGAAACGGAAGTGGTAAAACCACTATTCTCAGAAAACTATCAAGGAAGATCTTCGTAATTTTTCAAGAAGTGGATTTGCAATTCTTTGATTTTACAGTAAAGGAGATTGTAGGGAGTAAATACGCTTTATCTTTATTTAATTTAGAAAGTTTGGCAGATAGAAGCCCATATACTCTAAGTTTCGGTCAAAAAATGAGGGTTCTGATAGCATCAGCTTTTTCTTCAGACTCTAAAGTAATAGGCTTAGATGAACCTAGTGTAGGAATGGATGGAGAGGCATTACTTTCGTTTTATGAAATGGTAAAGGTTCTTAAGGAGCAAAAACGAGGTTTGATTCTCGCTACGCATGATAAAGATATAATAAATCTATGCGACACACGTATAGTCATAGATTAAATAGCTAGAAACCGTTTACTTTATATATTATTTATAGTAGTTTTTATTGTTGGGCCCGTAGCTTAGCCAGGTAGAGCGACGGGCTCTTAACCATGTAAGAAAAGCGGAGATACCCGTAGGTCCCGGGTTCGAATCCCGGCGGGCCCGCGCACTAAATTTCCTAAAAAATGATTAAGAAACATTTTCAACTTCCTCTTAAGTGAGTTTTCTACTTAATCCGAAATTTGATATGCAGTCGAGAGAATTTGATAGGTCTCCATAATAAGACCAACGATCTCAATCTAATTCAATATAAATGAGTTCAATTTTGGATTACACATACAGCTAAGAAAAATATGATAGGTATGAAAGTAGTATTCGGAAATATAGTTTGGCATAAATATCATGGATATAGTTTTAGAACCAAGAAAGTTACAATATATATTCGGATATAGCTCTTATATGGAAGTGTATTACTGTTGCTCAATTATATCCCGCTTTCTGTTTCTATATTAATTCTTTTTTATAGCTTTTTAGCCTCAGTTCTATAATGAATAGTGTTTATCTAATTTTGTAATAAGAATAATATTATGTTCTTATTATTTTTAATATAAGCAGAATCCGTATTAATATGAATAGAAATACTCTTAAAATGAATAACAAGAGGTCTCTGGGAAGATTTTACTAATAAACTAATTTGTATCTATATAACAAGTCTCTTACGGCTTGTCTAATCACTTCTCTAGAACCCATTTTAGGTGACCAACCTATTTCCTTTGAGATTTTTGAAATATCTAATAGCATTACTCTCACATCCCCCGGCCATCCTCTCCCTTCAGCTGTTAGATCTTTATAAATTATTCTGGGATGCAATCCCATTTCATTTATAACAATCTCAGCAATCTCATCTACAGTGATCCAGTCTATATTACCTATATTAAAAACATCATAAATTTTGTTAACTTTTTTCTCTAACATAATGAATGCCTCTATTAAATCATCAATATACAGATAACTTTTTCTTTGTTTTCCATTTCCTAAGATTTCTAGTAAGTTTGGATTATCTCTGAGTTTTTTTACAAAATCAACTACTACTCCATGACTTACTCTACCTCCAGTTATATTTGCCAGTCTTGTGCTTATGCTTCTTATACCATACTGTTCTGCGTAATACTTTACTATGTTCTCACATAATAGTTTAAATAATCCATAATTAGAAATTGGCTTAAGTTCTTCTGATTCTGGGGTGGGGATTTTATTTGTCTCCCCGTACACGGTAGATGAAGAAGCAAATATTACTTTTTCTGCATCTACTTTTCTAGCTAACTCCATTACATTTAACGTAACTTTAACGTCCCTTTCGAAATGTTCTTCGACATTTATCATTGATGTTCTTACATCTGGATTTGCAGCTAAGTGGTAAATTATCGGATTTCTTTCTAGCTTCTCTATTAGCTCTACTAGATTGCTTTGACGTAAATCAAACATTATAAATTTGGCTTTCTCATTTCGGTACCTACCATAGGATAAATCATCAATAATTACTACTTCTAAATTTTTTGAAACTAAATAATCGACCAGATGACCACCGATATATCCAGCACCGCCTGTAACTATATACATATGCAATGAAAAGGGGCTCTTGTTCCTATTAAACTTGATGTTCTTAATTCTCCCTATTAGAGTTAGCTTGACTTGTCTTTAGAAGTGCTTTATATATTATTTTTAACGTATAATTTTTGCTCTTAATTTTTTTCACTGCTATTAAAAAATTAATCTTTCTATCTCTAGGATACTTTTTATTTTCTATAATTATTGGATCCAGACCAAGTTCTCTTAGCGTCGAGACTAGTTCTTCAGTTTTTATTTTATATGGTATTTTAGCCAGCCGTCTCCCCTTAGATCTAGTTGGCGAGAAAAAATACGAAGGCCAAATAACTATTCTATTTTCTTCTTTAAGATCCCTGAGACTCATTCTTTAAGAGCACCGCATTAATTACTCCATCTTGACCTGGTCTCGACGTAACTACAGCTAATCCTGCCTCTGTCCTAATTTTAGCTCCTCTTATTATTATTCCTCTCCTAGCTAGTTCTTTGTTAGCTGGTGTTTCTAAGACTTCAAGTATCTTAACTTTTTTCGCGGTATTTGTAGTTGGGTCTAATACATTAGCAGTAGTACTGTACTTTAATCTAACTTTAAAGTTCCCACCTAGCGTTCTATCTTTTATTCTTATGTCTTCTGTAGACAGTGTTGTAAGCGTAGGAGGACTTCCAATTTCATATTTTCTCTTATCTCTGTGCTTTCCTTTTAAACCACCAGTAATTTTCCTATTATCTGGACCTTGATAAAATCCCATACTTTACGCCACTTTAAAAGTGTGTAATAAAGGATTAAAAAACTTAGGCTCCAAAATTACGTTTTCTTTTTTGAAATGACCTTATTGCTCTCCATAGATCTATTTTTCTGAATTCTGGCCAGTACGCCTCACAGAAGAATAATTCAGAGTATGCCACATGCCAAAGTAAAAAGTTACTAATTCTTACTTCACCCGAAGTTCTGATTACTAGATCGATATCATGCAATTCACTATCATAGAAGTATTTTCTGAATGTTTCCTCATTTATCTCATTTTTATTAATTTTTCCATCTCTATAATCATCTAAAAGCCTAACTACGGCATCTAATATTTCTTGTCTCCCCCCATAGCAAATAGCTAATGTAAGTTTTCTTTTATTATAGATGGAGGTTTTTTCTACTACTTTATTTATATAATCAATAAGATCCTTAGGTAATTTATCTAGTTTTCCAATCGCATTTACTCTAACCTCGTATCTATATACGATGGGATCTTCTAATAATTCTTGTAGACCTCTTTTAATATATGTTGTTACTATTGATAGCTCGCTCTGTTTTCTCTTCTCACAATTTTCCGTGGATAGCGCAAAAACTGTTATATTTTTTATACCGAGTTCTAATAACCATATTAAGACCTCTTTTAATTTTTTATAACCATAGAAATAAGCATCATTAAGAGAAAGATTATTACTTCTAGCCCATCTTCTATTTCCATCTGGTATAATACCCACATGATCTGGTAATGGACCATTACGGATTTGATTCCACAATACGATCTCATACAGTTTGTAAATAGGCTTAAAGAGAAAGCTTCTAGTTAGCTCTTTTGCCATAACTCTTCTATTGCCAACATATACGTTTTTACTCCTATATATATTTCATCCAAGCTAATTTTTTCTTGATTAGTATGTTCTAGAATAGAATTCCCAGGGCCGTAAGTTGCAATACTCGTTGTTATCTTCTGTAATATGTTCATATCACTTGTTCCCGCTTTTCTAACTAACCTCGGCTTTATATTTTGTTTCAATAGTGCTCTAGTTAAGGACTTTACTACTGGATTATTTATGCTAACTTTCACAGGTGGTGTTTCGTCGACTATTTTGACACTACATTCTGGGAATTTATTGATAATCTCGCTAATTAAATCCTCTCTCTTATTATTTATTGCATATCTCACGTCGAAATGTAGATATAATTTAGCAGGTGTCACATTATAGGACTCTCCTGCTCGAATTATTGTTGGTACTATTGATGGCTTATCATAATTTTCAGGTTGTTTATAAACTTCAATTATCTTTTTAGAAATTTCTACGATCAGATTGTTCTTAGCTGATGAAGAGTGTTCTGGAGTGTCTTCGCACATTATATCTAGTTGTATTGATCCTCTGTATTCTACAACTATATCTGTGCCATTTGACGGTTCTCCCACAATTATATGTTTAAAATTATAATTTTTCAATGTAAGTTCTTTAGCTCCTATGCTAGTACTTTCCTCATCTGCTAATCCTCCTACTCTAACTTTTATTCCTTTCTCATTAAGTAACCATGCAGCTATTATCATACTTATTAATGGACCTTTCGCATCCACTGCGCCTCTTCCATAGATTATTTCGTTTTCTATTTTTGGTTCAATATATCCCGGAACGGTATCTACGTGAGATGCTAACAGTATTTCTCCTTCTCCTAGTATAAACGAGTTTGAGTCTGGTAAAATCTCAAGTTTAAGATTTAACTCCTTAGAAATTTTCTCAAAGAATTTTGTAGCATTTGCTTCACTCTTTGATGGCGTATATATTGATAAAAGATCAAGAAGCAACTCTTTTGCTTTCTGTTTCGCTAATTCCCTTTCTTGCAGCATCTGAAGCCCACTCCATATCTGATTGTGTTATTAGATATGGGGGTAAGAATCTTATTGTTGTAAGCCCTGCTTTTAATGATAGTACCTTTTCGTCTTGTAAAATTTTTATAGCCATCGATGGATTAACCTTTAAGTCTATTCCTATCATTAAGCCAAGCCCTCTTATTTCTCTGACTATTTTGAAATCTTCTAATTTCTCTTTTAGAATTTTCATAAATAGTTCTCCTTTCTTTTGAGCTTGTTCTGCAATTTTCTCAGATTTAGCAACCTTGCAAGCAGCAGTGACTGCTGCAGCAGCTAATGGATTTCCCCCATAGGTCGAACCATGATCACCTTCCTCTAATTTCTCACCTATCCAATCTGGTAGAAATACTGCGCTTACTGGAAAACCTCCACCGATTGCTTTACCAGCTGTTACTATATCCGGTTTTATATCAAAGTGTTGATGTGCCCATATTTTCCCTGTTCTACCAAATCCTGTTTGTACCTCATCCATTATTAATATAGCGTTAACCTTTTCCGTAATCTCTCTTAACGTCTTCATAAACTCTTTTTTAGCTGGTATTACGCCTCCTTCACCTTGTACTGGTTCTATTATTACTGCTGCTGTATCTTCGGTAATACTCTTTAGGGAATCTATATTATTATATTCCAAGAATTCTACTGGGCCAATCAGTGGCTCGAAAGGTTCTCTATATTTTTTATTCCAAGTTACTGATAGGGCACCCATACTTCTTCCATGGAACGAATTTTTGAATGCAACAATTTTTTTTCTTTTCGTAATTTTTCTTGCTATTTTTAACGATAGTTCTACAGCTTCGGATCCACTATTTAGCAAGAATAAATTATCTAAGTTTTCTGGCTTTAGTTCGTCTAATTCTTTTATCATCTCTTCTCGTATTGGTGTATCAAAAGCTAAAGAGAGAGTAGAGATTTCCTCCATCTGTTTTTTTAAATAATTGATAACAAGTTTATTGCCATGACCAAGAAACGCTACTCCATGTCCAGCGTGTAAATCTAAATATTTATTATTCTTTTCATCCCATACATATTGACCTTCTCCTCTAACAATCTTAATGCCTCTATCTTGATAGAATTTTAATAGCTTTATCATTTTTTCACCCACTTTACTGCTTTTTCTAGAAGGAATTTTGATATATTAAAATTATTTACTCTTACAGTATTTTTATATTCTGGTACTCCATTAACTTCATCTACGAGATATCCACGATCCTTATCCTCAAATATATCTATTCCTAAAAAGAAACCCCCTATTATCTCCTTTACTTTCAATGCGAGTTCTTTAAGCTCTTCATCTATTTCAAGAGGATACGCTTTTGCACCTAATGCAGTATTAGTTCTCCAATTATTTTCATTAACTCTATAAATTCCAACAGGAGCTTCGTCTCCTATTACGAATATTCTTATATCTCTATTTGGCTTGTTAACAAATTCTTGTATGTAATATATGTCCTTGTATTTTTGAGAACTAAATTCTTGATACTCTAGATAACTATATAATACGTCTGGATTATCAGCTTTAGCTACCATTCTCCCCCAACTTCCTTCAACTGGCTTTATAACTACTGGATATCCTAGTTTTTTAGAATATTCCATTGCATTAGTTTTATCGAACGCTATGAAAGTTTTAGGAGTTGGTATATTATGTTTGGCTAAAATATAGGTCGTAAAAATTTTGTTTTCACATCTACTTAGAGTCATATGATCGTTTATTACGGGATAGCCAAGCTGCTCTACTAGAAATGATGTAATAAGGGCTCTGTTATGTGATACGTTTCTTTGGATAAAAATATCCGCATCTTTATCTATATTAAGCTCATTCGAAAAAAGAACAAAATCTTTGCTATATATAGTAATAATTTGATAACCTAATTTTTTCCCTTCCTCAATTAAGTTTTTTTCCTCCCATCTAGGCATATCATATAGAATTCCTATTTTCACTCTCCCCAATCCTCACCTATCTGCTCTGCTAATCTAAGTGATAATTTTCCGTTCTGCTTTACAACTTCTAGTTGGGCTCCGCATTCATGCTCTACAAGCTCTCCTGGTAATGCATCATCTTCTACGGTTATTTCTCCACCACAAATAGGGCATTTTAGATTTACCATTTAAGGTCAGTTAGATACTAACTTAGTTTTGTGTAGAAAAAGTTTTTAGTAATAGGTGGTACGATTTTAGAACCAGGTTCTAAGGATAATAGTACTATTTGTTCCTACAACACCTTGAATACTTCTAATCTCATCTATTGTCCTATTAATTGATGTTATGTTTGTTCCCCTTACTATTACTAGAATATCATAATCTCCAGTAGTTTCATATACTACTTCAACTCCTGGAATTTTTGCTATTTTTTTAGAGATTTCTGGCGTTGGTATTTGTGGTGTAGATTGAACCATAACTATTGCTCTAATCTCATTTTCTAGCTCATATTCTATAGTAAATCTCTTAATTATACCTTGCCGTATTAATTTCTCTATTCTCTTTCGTATCGCGGCTTCACTTACTTTAAGATCTTTAGCTATCAATGTGTATGGTGTTCTTGCGTTCTTTTTCAAAATCTCCAATATTTTTAGATCATTTTCATCAACATTTGCATTACCCATTAGTTATCACCGTCCCATTAAGTTCTAAAGCACTACTAACTGGTCTATCTTTAACTCCAGACCCTATTATTACTCTATTTACGCCATTTTCAACACTTTCAGCAGCCATTAATAACTTTCTGTTCATTCCAGGGCCTATTTTTTTCGAAAGTTCTTTTGCCTCGTCTGGAGTAAGTCTATTAACTACTTTTCCTTCCACCAATACTCCTTCCACATCTGAAAGAAGGACTAGCACGTTTGCCCTAACAGCTTTACTTATTGCAAACGCTGCTTGATCTCCATCAATGTTCAGTGGAGTGCTCTCTTGAATATCTAAAGCTAAAGGTGATACTACTATTATATCAAATAATTTCATTAAATGATTAATAACTTCACTCTTTACTTCTTTTACCTTACCGGTATAACCACCCTCAATTATCCTTTTCTTTCCTCTTTCGTCAATCACAATTATCCTTTTCTTTCTTTCTGCAAGCAATAAGCCTCCATCAACACCAGTGATCCCTATCGTGTTTTTACCTAAGCTGCATAATTTCGAAGTGATTGTTTTATTTATAAGGCTCATTGCCATAATGTAAACTTCTAATTCTTCTTTTGTGGTGTATCTACTTCTTATACCTTCTGGAGATGTTACGAAAACCGGCTCTATTCCTAATCTTTTAGTATAGTCGGTCACAATGTCCCCACCGCCATGTACTAAAATTACCTTATCGTTTATATTTACTATATCTAAGATTACCTTATCTAATGAATTTTTTACTACTCTTCCACCTATTTTAACTACTATCATTTTAGGCAGGCCTCAAGGGTACTAGTTTTAATCCATCGTCTTCATTAAATCCCATAGAAATATTAAAGGCTTGGACAGCCTGACCGGCTGCACCTTTCATTAAGTTATCTATAGCTGAGAATGCTGTTAATCTTAAAATTCTCTTTTCTATAGCGAATCCTATATCAGCGAAATTACTTCCGATAACGTATTTTGGATCAGGATATGGATGTATATTCCCCCTAACTATTCTGACGAATTTTTTGCCTCTATAAAATTCTGCTATTCTTTTCCATATTTCAATCTCTTCTAACTCATTAGATAGCCACGTATGTGCAGATGCTAAAGCCCCTCTGATGGTACTCACTGCATGAGGGACAATACTTACGCTTATATTTGCTTTAGCTATTCTAGATAGTTCTTGTTCAGCTTCTGCTGCGTGTCTATGTCCTTCTGCTTCATAAGGTCTAATTGCATTTTGTCTCTCTGGATGATGACTTCCTTCTGAGGGTTTCGCTCCTCCTTCACTACTACCTACTTTTACGTCGCTGATAAACTTTTTCTCATCAGTTATTTTTGATGCTACAACTGGGGCTAATGCTAGTATTGTTGCAGTAGCATTGCAACCTGGTGAAGCTATAAGTTTGGCATTTCTTAATTCTTCAAAATGTAACTCTGGTAGTCCATATACTGCTTTGTCTAATAGATCTGGGTAAGGATGTTCATAATTATACCATATTTTATAAAGTTCGGGATTCTTGAGTCTAAAATCTGCACTTAAATCCACTACCGTTAATCCTAAATCTAGTAATTTGGGTACGTAATTTAATGATACTCCATGCGGTAGAGCGAGAAAAACCGCATCGACTTTGTCTGAGATTTTGTCTATTGAGAAATTTGTGAAATTAATGGACAATAGTCCCCTTAAATTCGGATGTACTAATGATACCGGTTTTCCTGCGTATTCTCTAGAAGTTATGACTGATATTTCTATCTTCGGATGTGTAACTAGTATTCTTAGTAACTCTCCGCCTGTATATCCTGAACCTCCAACTACAGCAACTCTAACTCTATCTTTCATTAAACTAACTATTGCAGTTTAGGTTATATATAGTTTAATGTATATAGATATTTGTGATGAGTGTTAATACTGATGAGCTAAAAAAATTTCTGGAGAACAAGATTGCAAGCCTAAGAAAAGAACTTGAATTTTATGAGTTTTTATTGAGTATTATAGAATCTGGCTATGTACCTACTATAAAGGGCAATAAAGGTAGTATAGAGTATATAAAGAATAAAAGAGGTGAGATTTTAGCTGAGATCTATTTTACACCACCTGTTGCAAAATTTGTTATAAAAAATAAGATCACATTACCCAAGTCATATTTTTCCGCCCTAAGTAAAATTCTGGAATCGGAAAAGGAGTTGAATAAAATAGATTATACTATTGAGATGGATAAAAACGATATACATGAAATAATTTTAAAAAATGTAAATAGCGAAATAATCTATAATAAGATAAAAACAGGTATACAAGCAATTTTAGAGAGAGCTACTAGCTAAATTACCTAATTTTATAATTATTGGCCTAGGATCTCCTAAAAATCTCACAAGCGCTTCTCCTCTACTCATGAACATTAAATTGTTAGATAACGTATCGTCATCAATATTGACAAATCTTCTAACCTCTTCCCAGAATTTTTTATCACCATTATTCATAAATACTACTACTCCTATATTATCTAGATAGATATTAGCTAGGTTACCTAGATCTTCTAAGTTCTGTGTTGCCATTATAATGGAAATTCCATGCCCTCTTCCTCTTTTTACTAGATCTACTACAATGGGATAATCTTCCGATTCATTTCTTAAAATAGTCCATGCTTCGTCTAATACTAAGAATACCCTAGGCATATCATATACTTTTTCTAACGAATATTTATTATATAATTCCTGAAGAATAGAATATATTATAAGTCTTTTTATTTCTTCATTTTTAACCAAAGTAAGATCTATTACATTAATCTCATTTTCACTAATTCCATGTAGTAATGGTGGTAACTCTGAATCCTCTATTGAAGATAATATATTTATTAGCTTAATGAGATAGTATTTCAACTGTAAATCATCTACTTCGACTAAGTATTTTTCCAAATCCTTCCATTTAACTCTATATTTTAAATAACCATTGTCTATTAGTCTATTTAGATAAGTGTACAAAACAGATGAGGTAAACTTACTTAGTCTGAACGAATTAAGGAGTATCTTCTCTATCTGAAGCAACTTAATTTTTATAGGAATTTCGTATTCATCAAGAAGCCCTAGTCTATAAAATAACGGATTTATCAGCTGAAATGGTACCTTATATCTAGAAAGTCGGTGTTTAATATCGCCCTTTATATCAAATAGGATTATTGTACCTCCATAGATCAGATTCAGCAATGTGGAAATCCATATTAAAAACTCAGTTTTACCAGAACCAGTGGGTCCAACAATTAATAGATGGGTATTCTGACTTTTGGTTATATTCCAAAATACTAGACTATTATTGTTATGATCTTTTCCTAACAATAATCCTTCCATTATAATGCTATTATTAGGTTTTTTCTCTAAAGACATTGGTGTTAAATATGGAATTTGAGTAGGTAATATAACCTTGTTAAGATTTAATTTTGAACGAAAAAAATCCTTTATTAATTTTTGTATCTCATTTGATGTAGCTATTCTGGTTTTTATTCCAAGACCTTCTAATCCTTGCCTAATCATGGATGCGGTAGCCAAGGCAGAGCTCTTGTCTTTAGAGTTAACAATTATGTACATTTCATATCTAAATGGGTTCTCACCAGATTCAATTCTTGATATTATATTTTGCATCAATTCAAGCTTTCTTTTGGCTTTTTCATTAGAAGGGTCACTATCGATCATTATCCGGAGTGCTTGCATTTTCTGTGAAAGCGATTCTATGTATGTGTTTTTATCGAAGCTTTCTTTCTTTAATACTATGTTAATATCCTTTGCTATATCCAAAATTTTATAGAACGATGATATGTGTGATTTCAAATTAGAGTTTGTGAAATCTTTGTAATCCATTTGTATATCATCTATTATTAAAACTGCACTAGCTTTCTTATCATTATAGAATACTCCATCTTCAATATTATACCCTTGGATTTGTCTTGTATGTTTTGATATATAACTAATAATCTTCTTATTACTCTGAAATATGAGTAATACTATAAAAGCTAATGGTATTAAGTATATTAATTTATATAAAAACATTATTGCTATAAGTATTGAGATTAATAATAATACAGCTATTCGTAGGTTAAAGTCTTTTAAGTCCATATTCATTATTATTTAATAAAGATTATGAGTGAGTGAAGAGAAACTATAGTTCAATATTAGCGTGAATTAACCTTAAATCTTCTTCAGTCTTCTTTAATCTTATCATGAGCTCAGCTACAATACCATCCAAGAAGATCTGTGTAGTATCTTCAAATAATGTACCTAATGGCGCTAATGGTTCAGTTATTCCAAGTATTTGCCTAGCGAAATAATCTTCGTTCTTTGAATATTTTGTCCTACCCGGGATTTCAATTACTACATCAGATATCTTTGCTAGTGGACTGTCGAAGTAACTTGTTATCGATATTAATTTAGCTCCAGCTTCTTTCGCTGCCTCTGCAGCTGTTAATATTAATTTAGTTCTACCAGAACCGGAAATAGCAACTACTATATCGTTCTTCCCGATAGCGGGTACAATGGTTTCCCCTAGAACGTAGGAGTTAAAACCTAAATGAAGTAATCTCATAGCAAAAGCTCTTCCTACTAGTCCACTTCTACCTGCTCCCATTACCAATACTTTTCCGTTTCGGTTATTTTTATAGAAATTTTCTAACTCATTTATCATTTTATTCGTTTGTTCTGGTTTTATTGCTTTGGCCGCTCTTAGAATAAATTCAGCTATATCATACATTGTCTTTAGAGAAAGCGGATAATTGTCGAGAGAAGATGACAAACTCGGACCGCCAATTAATATCTTACTTTACTCATTATATAAGCATTGCTCTTTCTGATATGCCGCTGCACTTATATTATCATTAATGGTAAATTAGTTTTGATTCTCCTTTTTCTCATTCGTATTTGTTTCATATATAATTATATATATAATTATAATTGAAATTATCGTTTTCACTTCTTTTGTTATTTTAAGCATAGATCTTCAACTATGTGGTTAGCAATTATTTTGACTAGCAAAAACTAAATGAGAGGGGATTAATAGTACAGTATCGTTTGAAGTATACTACAAGTAACAGTAATATTTTAGAAAGAATGAGTACTTAATATTATATATTTAGCCTCCACAAGTATATTATCAATGTCAACAAGATGGTTACCCAAGTGGAAAGCGATAGATATTGATTATAATAATAAGAAAGTTACAGTTTGTTATGACGAAGTTACTAAGCTTTACGTTTGCCCTATATGCTCACCAAATTGCGTTAAAGGTGTATCAACTGACTATAGTACATATTTTTTTAATTTAGAGGATTTAAAAAGGCATTTAGATGCACATAAACATGGGTTATGGCTACAGAAAAAGATAAGAACTGAAGAAGAGGAAGAGGAACCTAAGCTATCAATTGGTGAAGAGGAAAGTGAAGAGGAATAAGATACTAATAGTAGGAGGATTTACGATAGACGAGATCCAAGGGAAGATAAGGCCTGGTGGACCCTTAATATATTCGTCATTAGGTGTAATGAGAGGCGGCGGTATACCGAAACTGTATGGAGTGATAGGAGAGGATTTTGATTTTGAGATAGATTTTATATCTGATTTAGAGAAACAACTAATATATGACGAATATACAATAAGGTTTAAAATTGATTTAACTAATAATGGAAGAAAACTAATCCTACTTAAGAAGCCTAAAATTAAGATAGGAGTGATTAATGATACTACAGTTGATGGAATTCTAGTAAATCCAGTATGTAAAGAAGTTGACAATATGAACATACAAAGCTCTGTTCCAATAGCGGTAGATATTCAAGGTTTTATTAGAAATTGCAAAGAGTCAGAAGAAATTAAATATGAGAGTGGAGTCAAACTTCCATTTAATAATAATTATTTGGTTTTACATGGTAATAGGGAGGAATTTGAATCTTCTAAACTAGAATTAAGTGATCTATTTAAATTAGGCTTTAAGGAAATTATAATTTCAGATGGACATAATGGATTTAACGTGTACACATACACGTTAGCAAAATATACTTACAGACCTAGTAGAATAGGCAGAAACGAAGTAGGAACGGGTGATTTCTTATTAGGAGCATATTTTGCACTTAGGTTAAGTGGATTAGAGATTATTGAGGCAGCTACTATTGCAGGTAAACTTACAGAAGAATTTAGCAATTCTGAGTTCTTGATATAGTTTCAATCACGTCGTAATTTTTCCACTCACCTAATCTCCCACAATTTATTATATTTTGTGGCATTTTGCCATTTATTTCGCCGAATAGAAGAGCTTCTGATATCAATTTACTTCTAAAGGCTACTATCTCATTAAGGGATATTATTTGTCTTCTTTTTAGATCTAGCATTATTCTATCTATATCAATGTTCTTTTGATTTGCGTCTATGAAAGAGTAAACATAGTATAAGTCGAGATCTTTAATGATATTATCTAGCCTAATTATTACCGAGAAAGAATCTGCGGTATCTCCGCTCAAGTATACATTCCAATTTTTCCCATATTCTTTCCTTGTCAATATTATTAGAGTTAACACTGACTTATGCTTAAGATTTGAATTATCCAATCCTAGTAATTTACTCATTTTTTTCAAGGATCCAGTATTATATATCTTGGTGTATTTATATACATTTCCCTTGTTAGTTATAATTTTCTTATCATCTATTCTTATCGGATATTCCTTAACTATTCTTAAATTTTTAGACAAAGTAGCTAGAAAATACGGCATATTTTGTATTATGTATAATTTTCTAGTCAAATCAAAATTTAACCATGTAGGTAATTTGTCACAAAATTTACAAATTTTATCTTTAAAATATTCATATTTTCTATAAGATATTTTTAAATCATACTCTATGTAGTTAAGTCCTACGTTCATAATTTTCATAGGATCATTTATTATTGGCAATACATAAGGCAAATCTACTCCAAACACATTATCAGAAGCGAAAACACCACCAATAATAGGCTGCTCTTCCAGTACTAAATCAGCGTTAACTCTTCTACTTAGCAGTAATCCAGCTATTCCTGCACCTATTGTGATAATCATCAACTTATATCATATAACAAAATCAAATTAAAACTTCTGAAAAATTAGGACCTGGCGGAAAATCTTTGAACTCATTTTGATAAATATCCACTCCGCTTTCTCTCAGTTGATCAATCTTTCCGTGACTGGTTAATGCACTTACTATAAGATCTATTATCTCGTCATCACTATATTCCATAACACTTATGATCTTGTTTCCTATTTGTAGCATTGGCATAGAATATAATAAGTTAAATTCTTCTTCAACATTCATATCGGAGTATTTCATCTTTAAATTGTAAATGGTTTTTGCTAACCCCATATCACCATTAGGACCAAAAATTAATTTTATGTGAAGCATTTCTACTATAATGGCTCTATTAGGCTAAGTTTTATAACGGAGAGGGATAAATAATACGTAGTTATGCGTTCGTTTTTAGGCACTTTAGTTGCCTTGCAAGAAGCAGCGGTGTATGATTATAGTAGGGATTATAAAGAAATTGAAAAAGCAATGCAAGAAGCCAAGAGAGTCTACAAAGGATTAAAGGTGAAAATCCTTAATTTATCTAATATCGAAGATAGAATGGAACTCATAGATCTAGACCCCGATATGGGACAATACGAGGAAGGCTATGCGGTGGTTGTAAAAGTACCAGAAACACCATTATCTACTGAATAATATCAAAAACGAATAAATGATCATTGCATTTGGTATCAAAATAGGTATAGTATACTTCATAAAATCTACGAAATTAAATCCTTTTCCACCTCTACTTTCAGAAGCTTCAGAAATTATTACGTTGCTTGCTGCACCTAATATAGTAAAGTTACCCGCTATAGTACTACCGGCGGCCAAAGCTAGCCAATCTACTACTGTAATATTACCATTGGAGATCATTATCGGGATGTAGATTGCAACAAGTGGCACATTACTCAATACTTGACTTAGCAAGATGCTTGTGATCATTATGCCAGCTACGTTATCAGGAGGCGGAAGAAAATTCGCCATATATTGTATAATCCCAGATTTCAATATTCCATCAGTAAATATAAACAAACCAATAAAAAATAATATAGTAGGCCAATCCATTCTTCTTACAATATCCCTTCTATTTTCCGCTATAAGGAGTAAGAGGGATGATGTTGCTAAAGAGCCCAGCAAAATATCTATTCTAAAGAAACTTAAGGAAAAAATAATATTACGGTAACTGCCAATAGGGTTAATGTAAGATATCCAAGTCTTCTATTGAAATCTATTTTTCCTTCATCTATTTCTATTTCAAATCCATTTGGTAGAGAAAGTGATTTTCTGAATAGCCGAAAGAGTATAAAATAAGCGAGGACTAAGCTAATTATTGATGGTAAAGTCAAATATATTGTGAATATAATGAAAGGATTTTTAATTCCAGATTCTAAAGCTATCAGTAAGTTTTGAGGATTTCCAGTAGGCATTATAGCACTCCCAACAGTAACACCGACAGCTAATGCATAAAGAAAAGGAACCTCAGAAATGCCTATCATTCTGCTTAACTCTAAGATAACTGGAGTCCAACTTGCTGATATTCCATCATTAATAACTAAATTAGATAACAAACCAGAATATAAAAGAATATAAAATAGAACTTTCTTAGGCTCTTTATATTTTTCTATAATTTTATATGCAAGAAATTTCAAAAAGCCAGAAACTTCTAATGCTGATGCAAATGTGAAAAGGGTAATAAGAAATAATATTACATCTAAGTTTATTGATTGTAATGCTTCTTCTGGAGAGATCACACCTAGAATAATCATAAGGATACCGCCAAAAAACATTGAAGCCCAAGGTGGTATTTTCGTAATACCTCTAGAAATTATAAGGCCATAAGTTATTACCATCACTATTAGCGCACTAATTAACATACCAGCGTTAGCATTTGCATTGATATAAATAAAATTAGTCTCTAAACTTCACATGTGAAGCATAATGGATGCGGACGTAAAAAATCAAAGAAAAATTAATTAACCAAATCTCAATTATCTACTTACGTTTGGGCCCGTAGCTCAGCCAGGTAGAGCGGCGGGCTTTTAACCGCAAAGGGTTGCGGAAAGCAACCCGTAGGTCCCGGGTTCGAATCCCGGCGGGCCCGCGCATCAGTTCTTTTTAGAGTTCCTCTAATTTTATGTGGCTAAACGTCCAGCTGTAATCGAGATTTTATTCTTGTTGATTATTTTTTTGATTAATATATATTCATTGCATGCATTAGAAGCTTTTTGTATTCACTTTATTATAATTTTAGGTATTTAATGCACTTATTTGTGGTGGAAAGTTGGGAGAGGGTTGATTAGCTATTTAAAATGACGTGGTTTTCCATATGGGCCCGCTGGGACTTGAACCCAGGATCTCCGCCGTGTGAGGGCGGCGTCCTAACCAAGCTAGACGACGGGCCCTTTTATTAGCAAATTTGAATTCTCTGTGGCCTTTTAAAGGTTTCTACGAAAGAAGGATTATGTCGTAACGTTTACATTAAGGCATTGATAGAAGAGTAATTAATTACAACTTAGCGATTAACTTTGCTCTTCAGACAAGGAGAGTGAGAAATTTTATAGTTGCATAATCGATGTTGAATGTAATGGTAAACTTGAAACTGCTTATTACACAAGATTTATTACATGTTATGCTTATTCTAAATTATGGGGTATCTAGTCCCTTGACAGCCCCGAAGAAGGGTATTGTATGAGAGGGACCTCCTGCCGTGACCATTATATACTATATCCAAGTTTTCCTTTCAATTATAATGTTAGTTCATACTTCCATCCTTGATCTTAAATATAGAGAAGTTGATCCGAAAATCTGGATTTATTACTCTCCTCTATCTTTATTCATAATCTTTAATTTGCATAATTTATTCATTCCTATATATCTATACTCTTTTATAATCACCAACGTCCTATTTTTGGTTTTGTACAAGCTTTCTTTACTAGGGGGTGCCGATTTATTTTTAAACGTGATACTTAGTCTTGCTAATGCGTCAGTTGTTCCCTTAATTCCTAGTAATTTCTCAATTATAGGTCTAGAGCCTCTGATTATAGTACTATACTCTTCAATTACAATTCTTATATTTAGTCTAATAAATTTTTTAAAGCAATATAGATATGTTAAAAATCTTCCCTTTAATAAGAGAATTCTTTTAGCATTATCTGCTAAGAGAATCAAGATAAGGGATTTTCTTAACTCGAAGTTTTTATTCCCTTTAACGGAGATAAAGGAAGATGGTTCAATGACTTTGAGAGACTATTTTTCAGTGGAGGAAGATGATAAATATTGGAGAGAGCTTTATTCAAAATTAGTCAATGAAGGTAAAATTTCAGCAGATATGTATATATGGGTTGCCTGGGGTATCCCAGTGATTCCTTTCATGTTGATAGGATATATAATATCGTTGATTATAGGCTTTCCAATTTAATAATTAAGATTAAAAAGGTGTTTTTAAAAATATTATACGCGTTGTATGTATCAAGGATTCTAGTGAACGGCATTAATAAGGATCTGGTAAAACAAATAAAGGGATTGTTCAGCGAACTTGGATATTCGGTTGTCAATAATGATCCAGACATTATAATTTCTGTGGATTCTATTAATAATACTATAAGAAAATATTTCCAAAAATTCCGCAATAAAATCATAATAAACGTTGTACAAGATGGTAGTTCAGTAATTCCATTAACAAAAGAACATTTAGGTGGTTCTCTAATATCTAGTTTCTTAGCCGACTCCTTAGGTGCAAATTTAATCTTAACAACATCCACTGGAGTTAAGGGGCTATATAGTGTGGAAGAATTTAGCTGGTTAAATGGATTTTCGATTTATAAGTATGATCATAAAGTTGTGAATTCTCTTAATAAAAAGCTAGTAACTGAAGGAAAGATAAATGTATACTTAGACTCTTATGAAGGTAATTACATATTATATGACGGTTATTCATTAGTTGGCCGTAGAGCAACGGCTGATTTGGTAATATCTACACATGTCGATAATGCTGAAGAAAATACTGATAAGCTATACTTAATACCTGCTGGCATCTATGTTGGTATAAAGTATCTTGAATCTACTCCCCTAGATGTTCTTGTCTATTCCTTAAAGATGACCTTAAAATCTCTTTACATTCTAAATGATAGAATAGATTACATAGTAGTCTCTTCTTCATTTCAAAATGATAAGAAATTAAATCAACTTTCAAAATACTATTACTCTAAAACTATATATGTTTCTGATGTGGATGAGTTATATTCTTGTGAAACGTTACTTAAAAAATTGCAAGTTAAGGTTTTATTAAGGGATGTGAGAAGAGCGTTTGGAGTTATAACTTGTCTTGGAGTTAAATAAATATATATAATAAGATGTATTCTGTTAATTTTAATAAATGAGCACAAGAGTTTATAATCCATTACAAGATGATTATATAAGAATTCCAAAGCCAATTTCTAAAATAGTTAGTCTAGATCCCGCATCTACAGAGATAATATATCTCTTAGGCTTAGGAGATAAGGTTATGGCAACAGACGCCTTTAGTTATAGACCAGAAGAGGCTAGAAGAACATTAAAAATAGGTAGCTATACTCACGTTAATATCGATATCTTAGAACAAATTAATCCGGATATAATATTTACTACTGCAGGAGCGCAAAAGGAACTGACAAAGAAATTAATTAGTTTAGGTTTTAACGTCTATCCTTTACCAGTTCCAACTAATATTGCAGGAATTTTGAATAACGTTTTGCTTATTGGAAATGTTTTAGGAGCCTATGAAAGTGCCAGAGAATTATATTATAATCTTTATACTGTTGTAAATGAACTTAAAGCTAGGTGGTATGAGAAAAAGCTAAAAGTTTATGTGGAGTTAGACTTAGGTGGACCCATAACAGTAGGTTTTCCATCACATATCAGTGATGGAATATCGCTATTAGGAAATATTAATATTTTTGATGATATTTCTGAAGCCTATTTCACGCCCGATGATGACGAAATCACGAGAAGAGAACCAGATATTGTAATTTATGAGCCGAAAAGGCTTACAGATTACGAAAAAGAGAGATTTTATTCAATCTTACGAAAAAGAGGCTTATTTCAACTGCTAAGCAAGCGTATAATTTTCACTAAGGGTGATTATTTAGCTCATATGGGACCTAGCTTCATAACTGATGTGCTGGTTTGGCTTAAATCAGTTATTTTTTCTCAACCTTAACTTTCTAGTTATTCTACTTGCTTTAGCTAACCCTCGGATTATTGAATACAAACCTAATATTATGGTTCCTGCCATGATGACTTCATAAATCGCTTTAAGTAGTGCTAGAGACGAGTAAAATGAAGAGATTAGGTTATAGTTGAACACACCGTAGTCAAAGGTTACATATGAAGTCTGCTGACCAGTATTTATCAAGAATATTCTGTAAGTACCGTTTATCAATTTCACTCCTACGTATCCTTGTTGATTAATAACAGTCTTCCCAAATTCGTTTATGACTGTAATATTGGTCGTAGAAGTGTTTGAAGTAAATGCGATTAGCGTATTATTGAAATCGTTAATAGTAATGTTTGCTACATTTATACCCAAATTAGGCTGTATTTCAACGTTTTTTAGATTGCTTTTGTAAACAAGACTAATATATTTATAATTGGGAAAGTAGTTTGGGATTTCTAAGAAAAGGGTCAATGCTATTAAAAAGATTATTAACATTATGACACTAAAAATGAAATATGATTTTTTCCCATTATCATTAAAGTTTTTAAACCTCCCCATTATTTTTCACCTATGTTCGGTGTCCAAGAAATCTGTTGAGGTTCTAGATACAACATTAAGAGATGGTTCACAAGGGGCAAATATATCTTTTACTCTAAATGATAAAATTAAGATAGCATTACTCTTAGATGAGCTTGGAGTAGACTATATTGAAGGAGGATGGCCTGGATCTAATCCTAAAGATGAGGAGTTCTTTAAAGAGATAAAGAAATACAAACTATCTAAATCTAGAATAGCAGCTTTTGGAAGTACTAAGAGAAAAGATGTTAGTGTGAAGGAAGATATTAGCCTTAATAGTATAATAAAAGCAGATGTTGATGTTGCCGTAATATTCGGTAAGTCATGGTCACTACATGCTACTGAAGTCCTAAAGGTATCTAAGCAAGAAAATTTAGATATAGTATATGATAGTATTAATTATTTGAAATCACATGGTCTTAAGGTGATATTTGATGCGGAGCATTTCTATCAGGGCTTTAAAGAAGATCCAGAATATGCCCTCGAAGTAGTGAGAACTGCGGAGTCTGCTGGGGCCGATGTAATTACTTTAGCAGATACAAACGGTGGGACTCCACCATTTGAGGTTTATGATACAACAAAGAAAGTTAGAGAAGTACTACACGTTAAGTTAGGTATTCATGCTCACAATGATATAGGATGTGCAGTTGCTAATTCTTTGATGGCTATAAAGGCAGGAGTTAGGCATGTCCAAGGAACAATAAATGGAATTGGTGAGAGAACTGGTAATGCTGACCTAATACAGATAATACCAACATTAATGTTAAAAATGGGATTTAATGCATTAAAGGGTAGGGATAGTTTAAGGAAATTAAGGGAGGTTTCAAGAATAGTATATGAAATACTAGGATTACCTCCTAATCCCTATCAACCTTATGTTGGCGATAATGCTTTTGCACACAAGGCCGGCGTTCATGTTGATGCAGTAATGAAGGTACCCAGAGCATATGAACATATCGATCCTTCATTAGTAGGTAATGATAGAAAGTTTGTGATTTCAGAATTGTCAGGGACTGCTAATCTAGTCTCATATTTACAAGGAATAGGAGTAGTAGTAGACAAGAAAGATGAGAGGCTTAAGAAGGCTTTAAACAAGATTAAGGAACTTGAGGCTAAAGGATATAGTTTCGATGTTGGTCCTGCTTCTGCAATATTGATAGCACTAAAGGAGTTAGACATGTATGAGAATTATATAAATCTAGAATATTGGAAAGTAATAAATGAGAGTAATGGTCTTTCAATAGGGATAGTTAAAGTTAATTCTCAGCTTGAAGTTGCTGAAGGGGTAGGTCCAGTAAACGCGATAGATCGAGCGCTAAGAATTGCACTTCAGCGGATATATCCAGAAATAGGCGAAGTTAAGTTAATAGACTATAGGGTTATATTGCCTAGTGAAGTTAAGAATACCGAGAGCGTTGTTAGGGTTACTATAGAATTTACCGATAATAAAATGAGTTGGAGGACAGAAGGAGTGTCTAAAAGTGTTGTGGAAGCTTCAGTAATGGCATTGGTAGATGGACTTGACTATTATCTACAATTAAAGAAGACATTAAAAACATCTGTGGATAATTATATTGCGTGAGTTGGGACCCTGGCGGATTAAACAAGAATACTAAAAATAAATTTTATGTTATTTTACGATTCTTAAGGATAGAACAGACTTTCTTTAGTTTACCTATGGCCTATTTAGGAGCTTTCGTTGCAATTAGAGGAGTTCCTCCAATTTCAACGTTAATATTGATTTTTTTAGCTTTATTTTTCTTAAGAACTGCTGGGATGACTAACGATAACTTAGCAGACGTGGAGATAGATGCGAAGAATCCCAGAACCAAGAATAGGCCTTTAGTAACTGGTGCGATAAAAATAAGCGAAGCAAAGGCTATGATTACTATTTCTCTGATTTTATTCTTTATTACTTCATATTTTGTTAATATCTGGGCATTCATCTTATCTCCGGTCGTAGCGGTAATAGTAATGTCATACCCTTATATGAAAAGATATACTGCACTAGCTAACTATCATCTGGCATCAATCCAAGGATTAGCAGTATTTAGTGGTGCTGTAGCCGTATTGGGATTGTACTATGATTCTCTGGTTCAGATTCTTTTAAAAGTCCCATGGTTTTTCGTAATTGGGACAATTTTGTGGGCTGTAGGGTTCGATCTTTATAATCATATACCCGATGCCGAATTTGATAAGGAGATGGGTT
The DNA here is from genome assembly GCF_009601705.1 of Sulfolobus sp. E5-1-F. Lineage (NCBI taxonomy): Archaea > Thermoproteati > Thermoproteota > Thermoprotei > Sulfolobales > Sulfolobaceae > Saccharolobus > Saccharolobus sp. E5-1-F. The sequence continues at coordinate 2,084,131 of NZ_CP045687.1, forward strand.
TACATAGTTTTGCTGTAGTACTAGGGAAATGGGCGTTAATATTTGCTGGTCTTAATCAACTATTCTCTGTAATACTCGATCTTCTAGGTGACCTATATTATGGATTAGGTCCAATAGCAATATTCGCAACTATCCTTCATGGTGTTATAATGGCATATGCGTATTATTTAGCATCACAGAAAAATGATTTCGGTAGAGCATTCTATTATAATATATATTCATCTATTGTGTTAGGACTAGGGGTTGATATAGATATCGTTCTAGGTATTCCATTTTAGGAAAAAGTTAAAACCCCCTAATACAAAAAATAAAGTAGAGGTATCCAGGGACCTTAGGATAGATGAGAGGAACCCCTTGATATTTCCCCCCAGGGTCCCTGGATATCCTATAGGTTGTAAAGTATACCCATCTTTCCCTTTCTTAAAATGTAATATCTTTCTATAAATCTCTTCATCATTGCTCTTAGTTTCGATACTTTTACACTTTCAAAATTCCCATTCCACGGAACATTAGACCTTATATGTATAGCTTCTCCTCTACCAGTATCGATAATGTTAATGAAAAGAGGCTTAAAGCTTTCATTAATTTTTTTAGATAGCAACCTGCCTACATATATACCCTCTCTCATTGCTAACTCTCCTAACTTTGGATAATTCTTTATCATATCTCCAATTACGAAAACATCGTTCTTATATTCTAATTTGTCATTTATGGGTAAGAACTCTCCAATTACCTCATTAGGTTCACAAGCAGGAATTATATCATCAGATTTTTCTGAAAGTCTTATTCCATGCTTCTCTAATAATTCAAGAACTTTAGTACTTACTTTTTCTCCTAACCATTTTAGGACCGGGCCGCTATAAGAGACTTCCTTATTCAGCTTTCTTAAATAAAAAGCCAATTGAATTCCAAGATACTCGTCTAGATAATTTTCTACACCTATGCTAACTCTATCCTTAACCATGATCTTTCTTATAACGTCTAATTGATGTTCTCTTTTGCACCCTAGAGCTAGGATTAATTTATACCCCTGAATCTCTGTGCCATTTTCAATTTTTACTGTTTTTCTTTCTAAATCAATTTCCTTCACCGTGCTTATTATGCTTGGTTTTATACTAGCAGTGTATCGAATATTTTTACCAAATACGAGCTTTTGGAGATATGCAGTATAAAATACAAATTGTGCTTTATCAGCTATTAGTGTTTTATCTATATGTCTTGCTAATTCATAATATGCATTAAGCCCTGAGTATCCAGCGCCTACGATTACGACTTTTCTGGTTTCCATTTCGGTTATTAGTATAATCTTAATATTCCCTTTTAAAAGATAAGTTAAAATAATGGTTCAATAAAAGTTCTACTATGTGAGGCTACGTCTAGGATACACGAATGAGAAAGAGTTAGAGGTTATAGGACCTCTATTAAGCAATGAAATCAATAGAAGTGTGGAATTAGAGCCTATGCGTGTTAAAGAAGACGAATTAAAGTTCAAACTTAAAGAGTTAGACTTAGCTTTTATACCCTTACCCTTAACACTTTTTTATGAAAATATAAGATTTATAAGTAATGGTGCATTTGTAACTACTAAAATTGGATTAAAGGTTACAAATAATAGATTTGATAGGTTGTGTATTAGTAGCTCGAATTCAACAGAGTATTATTTATTTAAAATACTTACAAACTATAAAAACCCAATAGAGATAGTCAGAAGCGAGTCGTGTACTAGCACTGATGTATTAATAAGTTATGAGGATTACAATATTTCTTTAGACGAACTTTGGAGAAAGAACTGCGGTGATCTTCCAATAGTCATAAGCTTAATTGGTTCGTTACTTCTAGATGAGCAAACTCTATCTAAAGTTAAAGTAATTATTAGAGAAGCTGCATCTTTACAAGAGTCTAGGAGAAAAGTCTCACAGTATAGTAAAGAATTAGGCCTTAAAGGAAGACAAGCAGTAGAGTGTTTCTTCCAACTCTGTTTAAAAAAGGGTTTATGTAGGAGTATGATTTCTCCTCAGATTCTATGAAAATTCTTAGTTTTTCTGGTTAATACAAACATTGCTGCAGCTATGAAAATTGAGTTAACAGTTAATGCATATTGTAGTGCCTCATTATTTATTTTGATTGAAAAAAGTGATATTGATAACAAGATGAGTGTTATATAGATGAGTAGTGTAACTTTCATATTTAATTATATGTAGAATCTAATATAGAGTAATCTTAGGTAAGTCCTAATATTACCTTATGCCTAGATAACGATAAGAATATTAAACGTCAAACTTGTATTACACTTAAGTTGAGTGAGATAGTAAAGTTTTTGGCTACTGTATTATATTACGTGGAAAAGAAGAATTTTCCTTTAGCAGTTGCATTTAAACGAGCATATCTATACAACAAGCCAAGGAAGATAGATTCTAATCTTTTATACGATTATAGTAAAAGGTTAATACTATCGTACTATGCCTTACCTCAAGGCAAAAGGTCATTTAAGGTAAGATATTGGCTTGAAAATAAGGAAAATATCGAAATTAAGTTTCCTAACTGGATGGAGGAGAAACTATCCACATTATTAGATATTAAAGCTCTAAAGGGAAAATTAAAGGAAAGATGGGTGTGGGCTCGTATAAATCTCCTCAAGACCGATATTGATAAAATATATAGAGAGTTGGAGGGTAAAAATATAGAATTTGAGTCCGATAAGGATTTTTATTATATGATAAAGATTAAAAAGTCATCAGTGAGATTATCTTCTTTGAGCATAGTTAAAGATTGTAAATTAATAATTCACGATAAAGGTAGTTCTTTAGTGGTAGAGGCGCTTAAGCCAGAGATTGGTGAAAAAGTGGTTGATCTATCTTCAGCACCAGGGATTAAAGCTTCTTTATACATGATGCTCACGGAAAACAGAGCTGAAATTTTCCTAGCGGACGTTGATTTTAAGAGGTTACTGAAAGAGTATAGTTTGTTAAAACGATGTGGAGTAGATTTAAGTAAGATTCATATAATATATCAAGACTCCACAAAAAATAGTGTCATAAGATCAGATAAGATATTGTTAGATGCACCATGCTCCTCCTCCGGGATGATAAATAATGATCCTTCTATTTTATTGAAATTATGGGATAATGAAAAAATAGAAAGATTTGCTAAATTACAGAAATCTTTACTAAGTGAATCATTAAAGATTACTGCAAATAAGCTTGTTTATGCAGTATGTTCGTTGTTTCCAGAAGAGGGTGAAAAAGTAATAGAAGATTATTATGAAATTGCTGAGAAGCCATTCTCTAATTATCAATCCGGTTATTCATTATTTAAGGTAGGAGAGAAATCTAATAGGACTTTTCCTCATACTGATTCGACTGAAGGGTTCTTTATATCAACTTTAAATTTGACCAAATTATAAATTCACCTTGCTCTCCGTATTTTTATAAAGGATTAAAAAAGAATGTATGGAAATTCCATATTTTATACATTATCAGAAATTAGATTTAAATTTTATCTCAAAATTTAATTGTTGGTTTGAATTAAAGGATGACGATTACGTCCAGTTGATGTGTAACGTTTTACGTCAACCATCAATTACTATTAATGAGTCTGGAATAAAAATGAGTGATAATAAATGGATTTACAGAAAGGGCAACTTTCTCGTTATGGTTGAGGACGATAAGGAGACGATAATTAGGAAAGATGAAAACGAAAACGTAGTAGATTATATTATGTATAATGATAGTGAATTTTATCCAATCTATCTAAGGGGAAGAAAATATTACTTGAATGGAGAAGAGTATGAGAAATATGTATCTTATCTAGATAAAAAAATTTTGATAGGGAAACATAAGCTAACCATAATATTAGGAAACAAACAGCTGGATGTGGATCGTGGAGACCAAATATATGTTTCAAGATATTATATTTCTGTAACATATGATAGCGGTACTAAAGTTATTGATAGGGAAGGTAATGCATTATATTTTAATTTTAAAGGAGATTATCTAGGTTTTATTCAATCCTATGGTAATATATATAGGTCAAGTGAAGGAATAATAGTCTCTTCTAAGAAAGGAAATATTGGAATATGTATCGATAATGCATATTTAATTGGAGAGTTTTCTGGAGGATTGCTAATTTTGTGTGGTGAAAGCTTGAAGCAGTATTATAATACTGGTTGGAGAGAGATTGAGAGAAATATAGAGTCAGAGTTATTCGTTAACTCAAATAAAAACTTGCTTGGAATTCTAAAGAATGGTAAACTTTATATTTTTGATAATAATTTTCATAAAATATCCATTTTTGATAATGTAATTTCATTCAATTTTAACTCTAAAAGGATTTATCTGGTATCTAGTGATGGAATTATTGGAATAGCCAAATTCGAAGGGAATTATAAACCGATCAAAATTATAAATAGAAACAATAGTATCCAGAATCCAATTATTCTACAAGTTGACGAACATTATTTCCACAATTTTAATATAAAAAATGGAAAGGTATTAGATATTAAGGTTAGTGAAGATAAAAGGAAAATTGTATTAATAGAACCTTTTGAATATACTAAAGGTTTGCTAGAAATCTCTGCTGGAAATTTATTCTTCTCTTTTATGCATACTATTCCTTATACTTCTCAACTCCCAAAAATCGAATTCTCCGATGTGAAGATACTTGCAGCAGATGAAGGGGGAACATTAATTGGCAATCCAAACAAGAATGCGTTATTAGTGTTTAATATTAAATATTCCATTCCTACTAGATCTCAAATAACGTTTACAGTAGAGGCTCTAAGTCAAACATTTAAGTTTACTACTATGGAAAATCATGGCGAGAAATTACTTGAAATACCGCTAAGTATTAGTAATTTAAAGCTCCCAGATGTTCAGGTTAAGGTTTACGTTAATGTAGATGAGCGATTAGTTATGTCATTAGAATTTTTAGCACCTATAGAAATAGCTAGGAAGGAGGCTAATTTGAATAGAAGCAAAATTATAATTATAAATAATAGTATTGAGAAGGAAATTGCTATAGTAAAAAACGAAATTTTTGAATGGAAGGAGTTATTCGAATACCCTTTAGAATATACAGGGATATTATTTGGAAAAGTAGGTGAAGAAATTGAAGTTGATGGTGAAAAGATAATCGTAAAAGACGGATATAATTTGATCAAGATTGTAAAAAATAGTGGAAGTTATGTTAGAGAATACTTGTTAATTGGTGTTAAAAACCCCATTAAATCAGTCAACGCTGAGTTGAAAGGAGATTATCTAATAATAAAAATAAATATGGAGCCTAATATTCCTTTTGAGTTATTTTACGGACCTCACTCATTTAGGGGTATATCTAAAGAAGTAAATCATATTGTTTTTCCGATAGAGCCTACATATAATTCAATAAAAATCAGCGCTTATTCGTATGGTTTTAAGTGGGAGTCACGATATGATTTAGGTAATATTATTAACTTATCAATCTCTATAGCTTTAAGTGAAGCAATGACTATTAAGGAAATTTTGAGTAATTTCGGTATTGTCTGAGTGTATTTTTTCGTATCATCAATATTATGAATATTCTTCAAGAGTATTCTGTTCTAACTGCTAAAGTTATTATATATGAGGATAATGGAATTGGTTATTATAAAGTAGAGGAACCTAGCCTAGATCAGAAGGAAATTGAACTACTTAATTCTATACTAGAATATATCTATTCAACTCCTAATTTAACTAATATAGAAGAGACAGTAATTAAGATACTTAAAAATAAAGGTATCAGCGATCAAGGAATTATTGAAAAAATGATCTATCATTTGAGAAAAAGGTTAGCTTATGATGAGTTAACGGTTCCACTAGCAGATCCTTATGTTGAAGAAGTAGAATGTAAGGGGTTCTCATATCCTGTGACTGTAGTTCATAGAATTGTTACGAGATTTCCAAGATTGTATACCAACATAGTCTTTGAACAAGAGGATCATGTATTAAAGGTTATTGAAAAACTTGCAAATAAAGCAGATAAACCAGTCAGTATTGCTAAACCATACCTTGAATTTTCGCTACCTGAGGGTCATAGAGTTGCCGCTACGGTATCTCGTGAAGTTTCATTACCTGGCTCCACGTTTGATATAAGAAAATTTCCTTTGAAGCCAATAAGTCCTATATTACTGATTAAAAACGAATCGATAAGTTCACTAATGTTAGCTTACATTTGGTTTTTGCTGGATTATAAACCGTTCTATTTAGTAATTGGTTCTACGGGATCTGGAAAGACTACTTTGCTTAATTCGATACTTAGTATGGTTAATCCTTTCTTTAAGGTAATTACTATTGAAGATACTCCAGAAATAAACATAGTTCATGACAACTGGATAAGGTTTTTTGCTAGGCAATCAATTTCTTCCCAATTTGAAGTATCGTTAATGGATTTAGCTAAACTATCATTAAGATATAGACCTGATTATCTTGTAATAGGTGAGATTAGAGGCAAGGAAATAGAGGCGTTAGTTCATGCGTCAGCTTCTGGTCATGGCTCGTTGGCTACATTTCACGCGGGAAATCCACAGGAAGCTCTAACCAGATTAATTAGTCTTTTAAATAAGGATGTCGCTAAATTGTTTTTACAAAATCTATGGGGTATTATAGTTTTAGGAACGTTAAGAGATCGTAATGGAAACATAAGGAGGATTATAAGGTCGATTTATGAAATAGTTTACGTTAAAGGTAAATTAAGATTCAGACCAGTTTTCAAGTGGTCTTTTTCCTCTAACACATTCTTACCTAACAATGTTAATGATTTAGTTAAAAAATCCTATAGGATTAATTATATATCAAAAACATATGAAATACCAATTTCAGAAATAATTAAGGAGATTAGTAGCAGAGTTAAAATCCTAGAGAACTTAGTAAACAATGATGTCTTAGATCTAGAAGATTTTAGCATTTATCTAAAGAAAATAACTCAAGGTGGTCAAGTTGAGACAAAAGCTATTTGAAAAAATTAATTTATTTAACTTAATGGCTACAAGAATAAATGAAAATATTAAATATTATGGTGATGACATAGAAAAGCTCCGTAGAGAATATACTAGGATACTGTTTTTAATACCTATTATCTCCATTATCTCCGTTATCTTCTATTTGAAACTTAATCCATATTTTTTACTATTAAATATAATGAATTTTTTCATTTATTTTTATCCCGTATTGATTACTCAAATTAGAAAGGACGAACAAAGAAAGATTATAGAAAACGAGATACCTATTTTCTTACTATTTGCATATGTTAATAGCCTTTTAGGTAGAAATTTATATAAAACGTTTGAGGAAATAAAGAACTCTAAGGTATTTAAAGGTTTAAGAAGAGAGGCTATGTTACTACTCAAAGAGGTAGAAGTTTTAGGGAAATCCTCTATCTCCGCAATGGAGAGTAGAGCTAAGGTTCATAGAAGCGACTTCTTAGGTAAGATTTACACAACTTATACGAGTGGCGAATCAATAGGGATTTCTATGTCTGAAAGACTAAAGGATCTTTTAAATGAAACAATTGATGACTTAAATCTGAATTTTGAGAGCTATATTGAAAAAGTAAACGAAATAGTCGAGATCTTATTCATGCTGTTTTTAGTGACTCCAATGATTTTACTAGCTTTTCAGTACATTTCAGCATCTATAGATATTTTTGAGCTTATATTTCCTCTTTTACTCTCTCCAATTATTTTCTTTTATATCTCACTGATACAACCAAATATAGGATATAATATAAAAATTAATATCGAAGAGATTAAAAGGTCATTATATATAATCCCTATTCCTTTCATATTTATGTTTATCTTTCATCTCAATTTAGAATATAAAATATTACTATTTTATTCGATGTTTGTAGTGTTCTCCTTTATTATATATCGTAAGATATCAGATGCTGATAAGATCCTTAATAATTTGCCATATATATTGTCAGATATTGCAGACTATTTGAGAATAGGCTATAGTATAAAAAGTGCAATACTGAAACTTAATGTTGATAGTACAGAATTTAGGAATTTTTTGAGGGAGCTCGCTACAAAAATTAGGAAAAATGAAGCAATGTCTAATGTAAAAACAAATATCTGGATTATAAATGCTATTTTAGAACTTATGGAAAATATTGATAAAAAAGGTTTTGCTGACACCTACACTTTCAAAGATTTGTCGTTAATTCTTAATAATTATATTTCATTACGGAAAAAAGTATTGCAGAATCTTCGCATGTTCAATATTCTAGCAATCATAACTCCCATAATATTCTATTTTGCACTAGGGATAATGACTAAGATTAAGGCAGTGGGTAACCTAGATTTGATTATCGTTCTATATTCGATAGCGCTTAGTATAATGTACGCTAAAATATCTCGCTTTACTATTTTTAACTTCCCATTACTTGTTTTGGTTTTAGTGAACTTGATACTGATCCTATTTTTCGGAAACGCTATCCTAACCTTTATCTAGCAGAGGTAATATTATTTTCGATGTTCTCTGGGTAAGATATTTTTTGATATAGAAAATGATGAAAGGAGTTAATAATTTAAAAAAGAGAAAAGGTCTTTCATCAATTTTAGGTACGGTAATAGTATTAGCCATAACTCTGGTGCTAGGCGGTTTACTCTATGCCTACTCAAATGGTTTATTTAGCTCATTAACACAAAATACAAATCTTCAGACTCAACTAAGTATCTACGTCAATCCTAATACTGGACAAGCATATTTACAATATTATATCTCAAATACAGGGAACACGCAGGTATATCTAAACAGTATTATAATTCTCAATGGGACTAAAAATATTCAAATATCACTTAATAACGACCTCCTACAACCAGGCCAGTCAATTCAAAATATAACATTAATTAATGGTAAAATAACTGCCGGCCAGTATTATACTGTCGAAGTTGTTGGCAATTTACCTAATGGAAAACCATATAGTGTTGTTCAGAACGTGCTAGCTTCGATAGCATAAATAAGGTGGGTTTGTTTGAAAGCTATTTCATCTATTTTTTCAACATTAATAGTGGTTATGATTACACTCTCACTAATTGTTCCATTATACTTATTTTTCGTGCAGAATTATTCAACTAGTTCAATCCAGGCTAATAGTGAATACGATAGTTATCTAAACAATGTTAATGTAAAAATAAGTGTAATATATTTAGGGAATTCTACTAATACCACTTTCGTATATAACTATGGAAGTATCCCTGTCATGATAAATAAAGTTATAGTTAATAACGTGTCATACAACGTAAAATATGAGATATTACCCGGTAACTTAGTTCCATTAAGCGTAATAACAAATAATAACATACTCATTAATGAAAACGCTACAATAATTTTACAGATTAATGGAAACTACTACTATTTTAACTTTGGATCAGATTAGGTTTTACGAATACATGTAATTCATATCCCTTTTTTAATCCTTCAAGTATTTCTTCTCCTTTTTTAGTAAGTCGAAACGCCTTATGTGATCCCTTAGAGTATATTGGCTCTATTAAGCCTAATTCCTCTAAAATATGGAACAGAGCTAAAACCTCATATCTAGGTAGCCCAGTTTTGATTACTGCATCTCCAGGATTTACAGCACCTTCCTTTATTGCATTAAGAACTATCTCTATTTCGTACATCAAATAATAACTTAGCTTAAGAATTCCTTATAAGCTGAGTTGCTTATTCAAATTCGTGAATTGTACTCCCGAAATAGTTTATCGTAAACTTTCCGCTATCTATACTATAAAAGAGGAAGATTATATTGCATATTATGTCTGGCTTAAGACTAGGGATTGTTTCAAAGTACTTGTAGCCACTATCTTATCTCAAAATTCTACGGATAAATCAGCACTTAAAGCCTATTTAGAGTTGGAAAAGAAAGTTGGCGTTAGTCCGGAAAAATTATCCGGTGCAGATTTGAGCGATATAGAAATTGCATTAAAAATATCAGGTCTTTATAAAACTAAGGCCAGAAGGTTAAAAACAATCTCAAAAATAATTCTTGATAAATATAATGGATCGATAGACATTCTGTTAAATAGCACTAATGCGAGAGAGGAATTATTAAAATTCGAGGGAATAGGAGAGAAAACTGCAGATGTAATATTGCTAACTTGTAGGGGATACAAAGTTTTCCCCGTTGATACTCATATAACCAGAGTTAGTAAAAGGTTAGGGATAGTTCCCATGAACGCTAAATATGATTTAATATCATCTACTTTTAAAGAACTTTTTTCAGCTTATGATCTTCTCCATCTTCATCATTTGTTAATTGCACATGGAAGACTAACTTGCAAGGCTAGAAAACCTTTATGTAATTCATGTATAATTAAAGAATGTTGTGAGTACTATTCGCATAGAGATGGAGAAACCCGAAAATCTAATACCTCATGAGGACATAATACTTGATAAAGTTGCTAATATTTCTTTAGAAGTGCAGAAAGTAAGGGCTATAAAACCTATTATAGTGGATGAAAAAACACATGTTATCTTAGATGGTCATCATAGGTTTACTGCTGCTTTACGTCTTTCACTACAAAAAATACCTGTGATTTATGTGAATTATAATTCTACTTCTATTAACGTTAGTATATGGTATAGAAGATTTTCAAAGCCCTCTGTTGTAAAGAGTATATTATCATCAATTTACTCTAGTGGTGGAATATGTGCTAGATTTGATCATATCCGTATTTGTGACGATAGTTTGTATAAGCTTTATTGGAAACTAGAAAAATTAGAAAGTTTTCTACAGTCGATAGGGATAATTGTCGAAAAGGATACAGTTGGTCATTTAGAACCACCTTCGATATATAAGGAAGATGTTATAAGTATTGCTAATAGGGGCTTAAGATTTCCACCTAAGACTACAAGACACGTATATGAATTTATTATTCCCCAAAAGGCAATATCAATAGATGATATTTAACATTTTACTTAATCTTGCGATATTCATAATACCTTCTCTAGTAGTTTGGAATCAGATAATTTTCTATATTTATGGTAAGAATGATAATCTAGTTAATCTAGTTTTACATGGGAACGAGATTAGTTTACCTAAATTATCAATTATAGTACCGACGAAGGGAGAACGAATAGATGTGATCCAAGGACTAATTAATAATATATATGAGGCTGAGTGGGATAAAAATAAGTTAGAGATAATAATTGTATCAGACGATGATCAAGCATATTTTGATAAATTACTATCAACTTTAGTTATTCCTCCAGGATTAGATGTAAAGATATACAGAAGAGAGAAGAAACTTGGCTATAAAAGTGGTGCACTAGCATTTGGCTTACAGAAAAGTACTGGTGATTTAATTCTAACATTAGACGTAGATGCTAGGATCGAAAAGGATTCTTTAATAAGAGCTTACTATCATATGTTAAATTTGGGTTGTGATGCAATTACTATGGAATGGCACGGTTACTCTAATGTTAGCACATCTCTAGCAAGAGCGTTAATGGTATCAACGTTACTTACTAGTAGATCTATACTGAGAGGAAGGTATAAATTAGGGTTAAAAGTATTGCCAATAGGATGTGGAACAATCTTTAAGCGTAGTGCGCTAGAGGCGGTAAACGGATGGGATTATACTATGATTCAAGACGATTATGAACTTGGAACTAGACTAATAAATAGGGGATTTAGGATTTGCGCATCTTCATCCCCAGTTTATGTGGAAGTTCCAGGTGATCTAATAGCGTTTTACGTTCAGCAGACTAGATGGGCAATGGGGACAATGGAGGTTCTTTTAAGGAGATTTAAATATATTGTTAGTAGCAATATGAAAATTTGGCAAAAAATAGAGATTATAGCTTATCTTTCTCAATACATTCCAATTCTACTAACATTTATAAGTGCTACCATTTTTGCAATAGCTGGTTTTCTAGGTATTAGACTTAGTATGAGTTTGCCAATGTTTGTTCTATGGGCTATAACATTATCAACTTATGCTATTATTTTTGTCAATAGTGCTAGGAAATCCGGATTGAATGCTGTAACAGCTATAAAAGCACTGGGAAGACTATCCGCTTACACTGTTGCAATTTCACCGTTTTTACTTATTGGTACTCTTAATGCATTCAAGAAAACTAGGACATATATTGTTACTCCAAAAGGTAAGAAGGCTAAGAGCAACATAGGTTATCCAATTTTAGCTTTTGGTGTTCTCTTTGTTTTGTCAGCTTTCCTTTATATGTTTAGAGGCGACTTTCTAACCTTTATTTGGCTAGCTTATTATTCGATAGCTTACCTTTACACCTTTATAGCATATATTAAAGGATTATGAAAGAAATATTTTTTAAATCATAATCTGAAAGGCACTATAGGTTGAGTGATACCTACTTTTACTCTGATGAAGAAATATACAATTTACTTAGACCATATGTAGCCAAATGGTTTAAAGAGAAATATGTTACGTTTACTCCTCCTCAGCGAGCAGCAATACCGTTAATAAAGCAGAATTATAACGTATTAGTATCCAGTCCTACAGGGAGTGGGAAAACTTTAGCAGCATTTCTAGGAATTTTAGATTCGTTATTTGAATTAGGTGATAACAACGAGTTGGAAGATAAGGTTTATGCGGTCTATATTTCACCGTTAAGGGCACTAAACAATGATATGCAAAGAAACCTATTAGAACCTCTTAGTGAGATAAGGCAGATAAATCCAAAATTACCAGACGTTAGGGTAGGAATAAGAACTAGTGATACGACATCCTATGAAAAGCAAAAAATGTTAAAGAAACCTCCACATATCTTAATAACGACACCAGAATCTTTCGGAATCTCCATAACTTCGCCGAAATTTAGTCAGAAATTAACTGATGTGAAATGGGTTATAGTCGATGAAATTCATGAACTAGCTAATAGTAAGAGGGGAGCTTATCTTTCTGCAATGTTAGAACTATTTAGAAGCTTAGTTGCTAAGAAAGAATTTGTAAGAATAGGTCTGAGTGCAACTGTATCACCTCTTGAAGAAGTAGCGCAATTTCTTGTGGGTAAAGGAAGAGAATATAGAATTGTTGATGCTAGATTTGTAAAGCCTATCGATATTAAAGTGATTTCCCCAGTTAAAGATCTAGTTCACTCTTCTGAAAGCGAGGTAGATAAGGGAATATATAAGACTATCTTAAATGAAGTAAAAAAGCATAGGACTACTCTTATCTTTACTAATACCAGACATGCTACGGAGAGAGTAGCGTACAAGTTGAGAAAGTTAGCTGAAAGTGAAAAAGTCTTTGATGCTGATGCGATAGAAGCTCATCATAGTAGTCTTAGTAGAGATGTGAGACTGGAAGTTGAAGATAAGCTTAAGAAAGGAATTTTAAAAGTTGTTGTCTCTTCAACTAGCCTAGAATTAGGAATAGACATAGGCTATATAGATTTAGTTATTTTGCTAAGTAGTCCTAAGAGCGTAAGTAGATTATTGCAAAGAATAGGAAGAGCTGGTCATCATATAAGGAGTATCAGTAAAGGAAGAGTGATTGTCGTTGACAGAGATGATTTGGTTGAGTGTTCTGTATTAGCTAGGTTGGCTAGAGAAAGGAAGATTGATAGTATTCATATTCCTAAAAATCCATTAGATGTTTTATCACAAGTAATAGTGGCTGCTAGTTTAATTTCTCCGATAGATAAGGAAGAGTTATTTAATATTCTAAAGAGGTCATATAATTTCTCTGATCTTAGTGAATCTGAGTACTCTTTAGTATTAAGATACCTTAGTGGTGATTTCTTTGGAGTTGAGTTAAAAAACGTTTATGCTAAAGTAAGACTAAAAGAGGAGAAGATTATATATCCCAAGAAAGGTAGTAGATTAATATTTTATACGAATAGTGGAACAATTCCAGATGAGGCTATGATAAGCGTAGTTACTGAAAATAATAAATATGTTGGCAATTTAGAAGAAGAATTTGTTGAAATATTATCACCCGGCGATATTTTCGTATTAAGTGGTAGGACTTATGAATTTATTGGAAGTAAAGGTTCTAAAGTAATTGTAAAAGAGGCCATAGGTCAAAGACCAACGGTTCCGAGTTGGTTTTCAGAAATGCTTCCATTAGCCTATGAATCAGCACTAGAGGTTGGTAAGTTTAGAAGAGAGGTAGCTGACATGATCAAGAAAGGGGTAACACATGCAGAGATAATACAGAATATTTCTAAGGAGTATGAAATTGATAAACATGCTTCCACCTCAATATATACCTATATTTTAGAACAGTATCTTTTCACGAATGGAAAAGTTCCCTCTGATAATTTAATTTTAATAGAAATTTACGATGACGAAGAAGGAATTAGGAATTATATATTTCACGCACTATATGGAAGAAGAGCATTAGATGCTCTTTCTAGAGCCTTCGCATACATGCTTAGTGAAGAATTGAATACAGACGTTAAAGTTTCTGTTACTGATAATGGATTTATGCTTAGTGTAAAAAGAGACATTCCCTTAAATTATGACATTAAGAAACTATTTGAAAAGGTTAATCCGGATAACGTTTATGAGATAGTTACAAAGGCCATTATGAGGACAGAAATGCTAAAGAGAAGATTCAGACACTGTGCAGAAAGATCATTTATGTTATTGCGAAAATATAAAGGAAAGGAAACTAATCTAGAGAGAAGAGAGTTAAATTCTGAGACGCTATTAAAGGCTCTACGAGAAATTGAAAATTTTCCAGTTATTAAGGAAACTATTAGGGAAATTTTGGAAGATCATATGGATATAGTAAGGGCTAAGGAGATTCTCAGAAAAGTTGCTGATCATGAAATAGCGGTTGATGTATTTGGACCAACTACCATTCCTAGTCCATTCTCCCATAGTATAATACTTAAAGGGCATTCAGATGTAGTATTAGCTGAAGATAGAAGAGAATTAATGAAGAAGCTTCATGATAGAGTTGTAGAGTTCTTGAGACAGAAAGGAGTTAATATCGAGCTCGAGTATACTTCCGTTTGAATATAGTATACCTTTTATACATTTTTTAGATATAATGATCCAAGGTACGTTCCATATTTTCATTGATATGATATCTTTGTAGCTAGGTTCACAACTTTCCTCATGAGTGTGGACTATTGCTTGTATTTTGTTATCACATTCACTTTTTATAAGGGTATAAAAATCAGAGGGGTCACATATAAATTCATATTCTAGGCGACTTATATTTTTTAACTCATAAAAAGTATTATTGCAGATTATTCCGCACTTCTCTTTCAAGATGTCCACAAGCCTTCTAGGCCCGCAATAGATCTCAAAATATCTGTTCTGGTTACAATACCTACTGCTTTATTATTACTATCCAACACTAGTAATCTACCAACATTGTAAATTATCATTTTCCTAATTGCATCTAACAAATCTTCATTTTCATTTATACTTATTACATTGGTCTTCATATAGTCTGAGACTTTAGCTGTATAATTTCCTTCAAAGAAGGCTTTAATTATATCTGCTGTAGTTAGAATTCCTACAACTTTTTCGTCTTTATTGATAACAGGCGCACCTCTTATTGCCTCCTTGTAGAAGATCATGGAGGCCTCTCTTAAGCTAGTTTCCGGCTTTAACGCAATTAGTTTCTTGGAGATAAGATTTTTTACTTTCTCCTTTGGAATACTTATCATTCTTTTTACATCTACTACGATTTCTTTACTGTTCTCATCTAAGTGCAATACTAATCCTTCTATAACTAACCTACTATAGGGTGTAGGACCCAATCTTACGGCATCTCCTATTTTTAATTTTCGTAGATCTCCCTCTACCTTTAGGAGAACCCTATTTGCCGAAGGATTAGTAATATCAATTATTTCAATATTTTCTACTTTTATATCAGTTTCTATCATTCCTTTATAGAGATTTAGCTTATCCAGTATTGGAGTTAATGTAGGATTACTGATAATTTCATACGCTTTTAGTGTTGGCATATAGCCTCCATTAGGTCCTGGTTTAGATTCTACTAGACCTAATACCTTTAAGCTTAGTATAATGTTTCTAACCGTTCCCTCATCTTTTCCTATAATATCAGCTACTTCCTTACTTTTTATCATTCTTTTTTGCCTATTATAAAGATCTGTAAGGGCTAACAATATTTCCCTTTGTGTAGGCGAGAGATTCTGCATAACTCAATTATAATTTATTTAGTAGTTTAAAATATCTATGCTTATACCTTTATACCTAAAACCTTATTCAAAATCTTCTTATTTACGTTAAATACCTCTTTAGCTATTAACGCGACATAATTAGCTTTTGGTAAAGGATACTCAATACCTATTGATATAGCTATAGCCTTTTTAGTAGCAATATAAGTTAGCCTATCCCTCACTATTCCCTCAGCTATACCTTCTGCGAGCTTAAATGCAGTATAAAATCTTGAGAAACTTCTTGAAGTATGCTTTATTTCGTCCTTTTCTGAACTGTTTAGATTTCTTAGTGATTTATACATTTTATCTTCTGATTCAAAAGAAAATATTATTTTGGTAAATGTTGTTCTTAATGCTCTAGCTAATACCTCTTTGTTATTACCAGACTTCTCAAAGGCTTCATTTACATTTCCATTTATGATTAACTTTGAGATCTTATCGTAGTCTTCCTCTCTAGATAATAATTTATCAAATATTTCTTTATTATCTTCAAAAAGACCTAGTCCATATTTTCCTACCACAAACAAGCTTATTAGCTCCTTCTCATATAATCCATCCGCATTAAACCCTCTAAAAGGCTTAAGATTTTTCTTAGTGTAAGCATTTTTAACGATTTCAATAACATCTTCTCGACTCAATGATTCCCAACTTTGCATTAATAAACTCCAAATGTCAGTAAGTACTTTTATCCTCTCTCTGTAAATTTCCTTTACCATTCCTGACTACCTCGTTAAGTTTATGTGCACATTTCTTTATAAGGTATACTATATTAAGTAGTTTATCATGAGTTCAGAAACAGAGGATAATTTAAAGCCAAATATTGTGCTTCTTTCAACTTCTGATCTAGAGCAAGAAATAAGACAACTAACAGAGGAACTAAAGAGCATGAAAGATGATAATGAGGAAGAGCATAAAAAAATCTATGTTATGATCGATAATATAGCGAGAACTTTAAACTGGATTAATATAGCAAAATCTCAAAGCATATGGAAATCAAAAACCTGCAAACATGCTATAAACTTTGTATGCCAAGCATGGAATATAAGCGATGAAAATAAGCTTGGAATTCCCAGTGATGTAATAGTAGTAAATAATGATGGTACTAAAAGAGTTGTTGTATCTAAATTTTCAGAAATATGCATTGCATGCCCACTATACGAACCTAGAAGAAGTTGATAACACTTTATCAAATGCTTTGTCAAGTAATTTTTTAAGTTTCTGTACATTTTCATTTTCCAATATGTTTTCTATATTTACGTTTCCTAATAGTTCTAATAAAGCCTCACTTATATCATTGATTATTATTTTAACTATCTCATAATATTCCTCCTCATTAGCAATTTCAATACACTTCTCTATTATTTCATCACTCGGATGCGTAGTTCCCTTTAAGTATTTAGTAATTGCTGCTGGAGTTATACCAAGCTCCTCAGCAAGTTCTTTTTTGCTTCTGTTTTGCAAAAGAATGTGGATAATGTGTAGTCTAGCATCTTTCCCCAGATTATGAATTGCCTTTTCCATCGTAGAATGAATTCAATTATAAAATTTAATAAGCAGTAAGAGTTATGTCCCTTAAATGAAAGCTGTGGTATTTAATTTAGGTATTACAATAAATGATGTTCCAGAAAAACAAGTTAATAGAGATTATGTATTATTAAAGCCAAAAAGAGTGTTAGTAAATGGATTAGAAAACTCAATATATGTAGGGTTATTATGGATAGAACCAACTAGAATACTAGGTTCAACTGGAATAGGTAGAGTTGAAAGCGTTGGATTAGATATTGACAAGAGTTTAGAAGGAAAATTAGTTCTCGTCTTACCATATTCTCAGACGTACGGAGGGATTGGGACTGAGATAGATGGTATTTTGGCAGAAAAGGCTACCGTACCTTTAGACAGTATAGTAATCCTTCCTCAATCTAATTTCAATGAGAAATATGTACTTTATCCTTACGTGAGTTTTGCATTACAATTACCTAAATATATTAACAGTGGCAATACCCTAATAATAGGTAGTGGACTTTACGGAATAATCTCCGCCCTTTATTTAAGAGATATAGTCAGTAAAGTTGCTGTATATAGAGAGGATGGGATTAATCCACATATAGTAGGGGTTGAGGAGATTCGACATCTTTCTCAAGAGTGGGATAATATAATAATTACAACCTTTAGGTCTTGGATCAGAGCTTTCGTAGACGACATTTCTAAATCAAATACTAAGATAATAATGCCTAAGTTGATGAATACATGGCCAATAGTTTCATCTACCAAAGCGATATTTATTCCTCCTAAAGAAGTTGATGGTGTTCTTGAATTTATAGACAAAAAAATCACCGATAAATTATTTAACGAGATTGTATCATTTTCCAATGATCTTTTGGCTTCTTTTCCATCACCAAAGGCTGGGGTAATAATAAATGTTGAAGAAGTTTTTAAGTAGAGAGCTCTTGTTTTATTGTATCTCCTAATCTCTTAATTCCCTCTACTATCTCTTCTCTCTTAGGAAAACTGAAATTTATCCTCATGGTGTTCTTTCCGCTATAGTCGGCATAAAAGCTAGAACCCGGTACATAAGCTACACCTCTTTGTAAAGCTTTTTCTAGCATCTTAGTGGTATCTATTTTTTGTGGTAGCCAAGCAAATACAAACATTCCACCGACTGGCTTTGTCCACCTAGCATCCTTGGGGAAATAAGTTTCGATAGCCTCTAACATTATGTCTCTCTTTTCCTTATATACTCTCCTTATCTTAGGTAAATTATTTTGAATTATACCTCTCCTTATAGCCTCCATTGCGATATATTGTGATAATGAAGGTGTATGTAAATCAACATTTTGTTTGTATAATTCCATTTCCCTAATGAAATCTTCATGAGCAACTACCCATCCTAATCTTAAACCTGGTGCAAGTATCTTACTAAATGTGCTAGTATAAATTACTCTTCCTTCTTTGTCAAAGGCCTTAATTGGTGGAGGACTCTCTCCCTCGAACACTAAAAACCCATAAGCATCGTCCTCAAAAATTAGGAAATCATATTTTGATGCAATTTCCAAGAGTCTTTTCCTATCTTCTGTACTTATTGTCGTACCTGCTGGATTCTGGGCTGTTGGTATTACATACATTAACTTGATTTTTTTACCATCGTTATGTGTATTTCTTATTTTTCTTTCTAACTCATCCAGATCTGGTCCTCTTTCCGTTACGGTGACCGATATGAAATTCGGTTTTCTGGTTCGCATTGCATTTAAAGCAGCTAAATAAGTTGGTGCTTCGACTATCACATTGTCTGCAGGATCTATTAATATATTAAATAGCATGAAAAGTGATTCTTGGCTTCCTACCGTGACAAATATATTTCTTTCGTCTATTCCACCAATTCCCCTTAATCGAGATAAGTTC
This sequence comes from Sulfolobus sp. E5-1-F, assembly GCF_009601705.1. Taxonomy (NCBI): domain Archaea; kingdom Thermoproteati; phylum Thermoproteota; class Thermoprotei; order Sulfolobales; family Sulfolobaceae; genus Saccharolobus; species Saccharolobus sp. E5-1-F. The sequence continues at coordinate 2,103,666 of NZ_CP045687.1, forward strand.
ACTAGTTCTTTTCTAAATTCAGATATTCCAGAAGTTGCAGTATATTGTAATGCTTTATCAGCACTATTCAATAAAACATCATCTACTATTTTTTTGATCTCTTCTACCGGAAAAGTCTGAGGATCAGGTAAACCGCCCGCAAGGCTAATTACATTTCTACCTTCGGTTAACTTTAATAAATCTCTTATTTCTGATGTGCGTAAATACTTGGTTTCGTTGGATAAAAATCTCTCAAACATGAAGGTCAATTTTTAATTGGCCCCGATAGTTAATATTTTTATGGATTATTGGTTAGCGGAAATTATAACTATAGGTAATGAAGTATTAAGTGGAAAGACTGTAAATACTAATGCTTCACATATCGGTCGTAGACTTACATCATTAGGGTTCACCGTGAGAAGAATAACTGTAATTATGGATGATGCAGACGAAATTGCATCAGCCTTCAGAGAGGCAATAGATAGGAGGCCGAAAGTCATAATATCTTCTGGTGGTCTTGGGCCTACATGGGATGACAAGACAGCGGAAGGGCTGGCGAAGGCATTGGGAGTTGATTTGGAGTTAAATAAAACAGCCTTTAATATGATTCTGGAAAAGTATACCAAAAGAAATATTCCTCTTACGGAAGAGAGGAAGAAAATGGCTTATATGCCGTATGGCGCTATTCCCGTTGAAAATAATGAGGGAATAGCTCCTGGGATTTATATTTATCACAATAACATTGATATATTAGCTGTACCAGGTGTACCTAGAGAGATGGAAAACGTATTAGAGAATTTTATAAACAAAATGCTAAGGAATAAGCCTAATTTGAAATATCTGGAGGACTTCATATACGTTGAGAACGTGATGGAATCTGCATTGGCACCATATGTTAAGGAACTGGTGAAAAAATATGATATTTATATAAAAACACATCCAAAAAGTTATGAGTTGTCACGCCCTATACTAGAAATACAGATAGCGGGAAGCGGGAGAGAGGAGGAAGAAATTAAAGCAAAAATAGAAAAAGTAAAAAATGAATTAGTAGATGTTATAAAGAAATTAAACGGAATTATAAGAAATTCTTTATGATATCAGATAACAATGACGGATTCTCGAAATTAAGAAAGTGACCATAGCCTTCTATAGTTTTCAATTCCACATTTTTCATGTTATTCTTAAATACATTTATATTTGTTATTAATCCGTCATAAGATCCGTACACTAGAAGAGTGTTAACGTTTATTTTCTTGAGTTCGTCTGAATAGTCTTTTGCCTTCAATAACCCTTCTACTGCGTTTTTATAACCTATTGGCGTTGTTTCTTCATATACTTCTAAAAGAGAATTCCATGCATGATAGTTACTTACTAATGTATCTGCAAACTCTTTATGTAATCTTCTATATTCTGCTAAGGCTCTTAATCCGAAATTCACTGCTATTCTTACATACTTCTCATAAACTTCTGGGGATGGTGCTTTATATAAAGCACCAACTAATATTAATTTCTCCACTGGATATTTTAAAGCATAGTCTATTGCAATTAAAGAACCTATTGAATGTCCTACTAATATTGGTTTTTCTATACCTAGTTGAACTAATAAACTTCTTAAATCACTGGAGTGATCTTCGATACTATAAGGCGAATTTGGAGCTGAAGATCTGCCATGTCCTCTTAAGTCGTAGGCAACTACAGTACTATCTAATGTCAATTTTGGAATAACAAATTTCCAGCTCTTATAGCTTCCTGCTAAATGGTGGATTAGTACAAGCGGTTTTCCATTCCCTCTTACTTCATAATATAGCCGAATATCATTTGTAATTATAAAGGGAATTTAGTATCACCTCGTCTATTATCTTTGATTGTGAAGTTTTTTAGCTATTTGTGAAATACATAATTCAGCAATTACTGTAGGATATTCGATACCAAATTTTATTAATATGTCAGGGTTAACTTCACCTATTATTCCCATTTTTTCGTTCTCATAAACTATAGACGCTGAACGCCCTTCGATGAAAATGTTATTATTTTCTTCCTTATAAGTTACTTCCAAGCCTAAGGATTTTAGAATGTAATGGATTGGTGCTTGTATGTCCTCATAGCTTACCTCGTTGTCCATTATTGCATACGTAGCTCTTTTATCATTTCTAAATCCTGTATCTGTAGAAGAGTCATAAATTACCACATCTCCAGTCTCAAAAACTCTAATAGGGAATTTCGCATGTTGATTTTTAGATAGGAAATCTAATATTACCGGAATTAGCGAATCCCTTACTGCATTATATTCCTCAGTAATAGGATTGAGAATTTTTACATATTCATTACTGAGTAGCTTTCTATCTTTAATCAATACGAAGTTAAATATTTCTACAAATCCTGCTCCGATACCTAGTTCTCTTATTTTCCTTTCTACCAATGTTATGTAATCATAAGAACCGTAATTAATTGAAATATACTTATTAGGTTCTAGGTTATTATAACCGATACTCATTGCAATATCCTCTACTACGTCAATTTCATTTAGAATATCTACCCTATATTGAGGCACAGTTACTCTTATAACTCCGTTTTCTATGTCGCAATTCATTCTCATCCTCATAATATGTTTACATATCTCTTCTTCACTAATTTTAATTCCTAAAACTCTCTTTACATAGTCCTCTCTAACGTTCTGAATCTTATGTATAAGCAAGGGAGAGGATGATTGAGAAGAATTAGTAGATTTTAAAACTTTTACTCTTCCTATAGTCCCTCCTGCTTCTGCTAAGTTTGAAACAATTATATCCAGAGTTTGTGCAACGGCTTCAAATGAAGTTCCAGTTACATCTATAAAGAAATCCTCTGTGCTTTCATCCAGTTTGGTTTTATTAGAGTTGATTATTGGAGGTATACTCAATACTTCTCCATTTTCTTGGACTATAGCTGGGGATACTCCATTAGCTATTGAGATATTTCCATAAAGTTTTCCTTGCTCAGTTTTATCTAATATCTCGCTAATTGTGAGTTCTTTATTTCCATACAATGGAATAAATTTATAGGAAAGAGGAACTTCCTTATATTCTATCGTCTTCGTATCTACTTTCCTTAGATCATGTATACCTATTGCTACCTTTTTTCTCTTTCTTCCTATAGTACCATGAAGTTTTTCTTGAAACTGTATCAATTCTTCAAGGTCTATTTTAGCGTTATAGACTACAGCAGCTAATGCATAAGGCCTTGTTCTAACATGATCGACAATCAGAGTATATTCCGTATCTATAACATTATATTTTGCTTCGCCTAGCTCTTTTTCTAATAAACCTTTGATCGCTCTAGCTATTCCATCAGAGGAAAGTAGATCTAGTCGATCAGCGTTTATTTCTATTTCAATATTACTTTCATCGATAGGTTTCACTTCTGATTTTAAGTTAAACAATAGATCCTCTAGTTTCTGTTGACCAATACGTATTTTATCTAATAATTTATATTTATTTAATATTATAGTTACCATTTATATCACTCTATTTTCACTTTTACATCTCTTATATATTCTATATTATTCGAGTAAAGTAGTCTAATATCACTAATGTTCAGAAAACTCATAGCAAGCCTTTCAATTCCGATTCCCCAGGCTCCAGCCATGCTGTGTATTCCAACCGAACTTAATATTTCTGGCCTTAACAGTCCGGCTCCACACATCTCCACCCAGCCTAATTTTTCTAGATATCCGTAAACTTCTACGCTAGGTTCTGTAAATGGGAAGTATGCTGGTTTAAATTTAATTTCTTTAATTCCTAACCTATAAAATATTTCCTTCAGAACACCTAATAAGTCTCTAAACGTGAAATTATCATCTATAACTACACCATCTAATTGGTGAAACTCTATCAAATGAGTCGCGTCTATTGCATCTGGTCTGAAGACTTTACCTAAAGTAAACACTTTTTGAGGAGCCTTTGGTCTTGAGGCTAGGAGCCTCGCAGTAGTTGCAGTAGTTTGACTTCTTAACATTAACCTTAGCGTAATATCTTGTTTCCACTCATACTTCCAGAATTTCTCGTGAATCTCCTTTACATTATTTAACAACTCTTTATCCTCTATTTTTCCCAAACCTTCTACTGAAAAGCTATCGTGAATTTCCCTGGCGGGATGATCTTGCGGTTGGAATAGAAGGTCAAAATTATAAAATTCCATTTCAATATAACCTGTATTAATCTCTTTAAATCCTAAGCTAATCATAATATCCTTAACTTTTTCTAGGAATTCTTTAAAATAGTGTTTTTTACTAATAGTATAATAGGGAGGAAATGCTTCTACATTATACTTTCTAAGTTTATACTTTTTCCACTCTCCACTAACTATCATTTCTCTATTAAGATTTGAAATCCCTACCTCAAACTCTTTAGGTTCTTTTATTAACTCTATGTTTACTACTTTCCTTTCCTTTTCTTCTATGAGCCCCCTTTTTTTAAGCAAGTTTATTGTATTAGTATCAGCTTTTTCGAGATTTGACAGAGCAAGATACTCAGGTGACGTGTAAGTTTTTACTTTAGGTATTACTTTTCCTTCTTTTATCTCTATTAATCCTTTTCTCCTTGCCCAACTGATTGCAATATTAAAGTCCTCATCAAGAATATTTTTTATCTCGTTTAGATCTTTTTCTTGTCCATTTAATGTATTTATTAAAATGTCTTCGGGCAATCCGCTTTCCTTTCTTTTCCTTCCCTCTTCAGTCAATATGTAGTATTTTTCAGATTTTATCTCTGTTTTTACATACCCCTTTTCTCTCAGTAGCTCGATTAAACTTAATACCGAACTTTCTGGAATACCTATTTTTGTCGCAATTTCTAGAGAAGTTGCTCTTTTAAGATCCCTTAAAAAAAATAATATCTTAGCTTCGTTCTCACTTAACATCAATATCACAACGTTATAGTTTGACCGGGCTGTAGCACTATGGGATTATATCCTTTAGTTTTAACTAGTTTAACGAAGTCATTTACGTCAACTTTAATTAAATCCCAAGTATTATAGTGTATTGGTATTACGCCTTTTTTGGGCTTAATAAACTCGACGCTTATTGATGCTTGATAAGGATCCATCGTGAATCTTCCGCCAATAGGTAATAGTGCGTAATCAGGCTTAAATACTTCTCCAATTAATTTCATATCCTCAAATAATCCAGTATCCCCTGCATGATATACGGTAATTCCTTCTGCAGATACTATTGCACCAGTTGGATCGCTATGTGTGCTTGAATGTACAGCTTTAGTTAATGCTAGCTTTATTCCATCCACTTCTACAAATCCCCCTACATTAGCTGGTATAATGCTTTCCTCGGATATCTTGTAGGTCTCTGCCAAATATGCTTCTAGATCGTAAGTTGCATAGAGTTTTGCTTTAGGATTCATTTTTAATAACTCTACAGTATCTCCTAAGTGATCGTAGTGGTCATGAGTTACAATTATAATGTCCAAATTATTTTTAAAATAGTCTATTTTTACCGGGCTTAATGGGTTATTCTTTATCATCGGGTCTATTATTATATTCTTATTTCCAAATGTTAACAAGGTTGCAGCATGGCCTAACCATCTTAACTGTGCCATACAAAAGATTTTTATGAGAAAAAAATAAAGCTTATACCCCGAAAACTACATTCATGACTGAGGACGAACTTAATAAGCTCTTATTAGCAGGGAAAATTGCAGCTAAGGCAAGAGATGAGGTTTCCTTAAACATTAAAGCGAATGCAAAAGTTTTAGATATTTGTGAAGAGGTCGAGAATATAATAATCGAAAATAAGGCGTTTCCATCGTTCCCATGCAATATATCCATTAATTCAGAAGCAGCTCATTATAGTCCAGTTATAAACGATGAAAAGAGAATCCCAGAAGGTGCAGTAGTTAAGTTAGATTTAGGAGCTCATATTGATGGATATATTAGTGATACCGCCACTACAATCAGTTTAGATGCTAAGTATCAAAGGTTGTTAGACGCTTCTAAAGCCGCTCTTGAAGCTGCAATTGCCAATTTTAAGGCTGGATTAAGTGTAGGTGAGATAGGTAAAGTTATTGAAAGAATGATAAGAGCTCAAGGCTATAAGCCGATAAGGAACCTAGGGGGACATCTTATAAGGCGCTATGAACTTCACGCCGGCGTCTTTATACCCAATGTCCATGAAAGGGGATTTGGAGTTATACAATCTGATTCTGTTTACGCTATAGAACCATTCGCTACCGATGGTGGTGGTGAGGTAATAGAAGGAAAAGATGTTACGATATATTCTTTAAAAAATCCTAATGTAAAAGGCCTTTCTGCCAAGGAGAATGAACTTCTAAATTTTATATACACGCATTTCAATTATCTGCCATTTTCAGAGAGATGGCTTAAGGAATTTTCTACAAATGTCGACGAATTAAGAAATAATATAAAAAATTTAGTTAAAAAAGGTGGATTAAGGGGATATCCTATCTTACTTGAGATAAAAAAAGGCGTTGTTTCCCAGTTTGAACACACTGTTATAGTCAAGGGTAATTCAATTATAGTATCTACAAAGTCCCTTTGAAAAAAGTTTAATTAATTCGAATGAGTAAAGGTTAGCGATAAAAATGAGTTTAATTGCTTTAGCACAAACATCTTTAAATCAAGCAAGTTCTCTTTACTACGTTTTAACGTATGTACTATTCTTTGTTTTATTATTTCTACTATATTTACCTGGTGTTAATACAAGGCTAACTGTATCGATGCTAGCTAGAGGTATAGAAGGTCAGCTAAGTATGATTGAAAAATACTTGAATGAGTCCAAGAGTAAAATGGAGCAGCTATTAAAAGAAAGAGGTGTTCAAGATCCAAAACCATTTATTGAAAGAGTGTCTGAAATGTTTATAATAGATCCAGTAAATGTAGAGCCAACGGATATAATAAGTAGAATGAGATTACTACTTAGAAGTGGAGAAGATAAGATAAGAGACCTTATAACGCTTATGGTTCCAAATATAGACAATGTTAATAGAAGTAAATTGGAAGTCTCTGCAGAAGTAGTGAATTCGTTAAATCTAATATACAAAATAGTAAGGCATTACTTAATTTTAGCTAAAAAGCTAAATAGTGTGGTTCTCCTATATCAATTACAGTTTGTTGTTCCACAACTTGTCAAGATATCCGAAGCATACTCAAAGGCCATGAATACTTTCATAAGAGGAATACCAGTAGGGGATTCATTAGGTCCGTTAGTGGCGGCTTATCTATTTATGAAGGCTGATAAAAAATGGAATCCTAGTAGAGATACTGTTGCAGGAGAGGTAGAATTTGAAGGTAGAAAATTAGTTGTAATAAAGGCTGAGGGTCCAATGGCTACAGTAGGAAGACCTGGAGAGGCGGTGGAGAATGCTGTAGAGGAGTATAAAGGTAAAGTTACAAGAATCATAACCGTAGACGCTGCGTTGAAATTAGAAGGGGAAAACACTGGGGCTATAGCTGAAGGTACTGGAGTTGCAATGGGTGATCCGGGTCCAGAAAAGATAAGCATAGAGAGGGTTGCCGTAAAATATAACATACCGATAGATGCAGTAATAGTGAAGATGAGTATGGAGGAAGCAATTACCGAGATGAGGAAGGAAATTTATCAGGCTGCATCTAAGGCATTAGAATTAGTAAAGAAGATAATTCTAGAAAGAACTAAACCTGGAGATGTGGTGGTGGTAGTAGGAGTGGGGAATACAGCAGGGGTGGCTCAGTAAATGTCCTCTAACCAACAACAAACTGTAAACGTTTATACGGTAATAAAATGCGTTAATGGGGATTATGAAACGGAAAGATCTTTCCAAGATGGTGATTATGTTCTTAAATTAGTTGGCACTTGTCCAAAAGATGGAGGTAACTTGTATATAGTAGGTATATATGCAGTAGTACCAGAAGAAAAGAAGGGTAGTTAATTTTTTATATGCGTTATGATTAGTTTTTATTGCCCACCCGGCCACAGTGAGCGGGCAACACCCGGACTCATTTCGAACCCGGAAGTTAAGCCGCTCACGTTAGTGGGGCCGTGGATACCGTGAGGATCTGCAGCCCCACTAAGCTGGGATGGGCTTTTATATTTCTCTGATTTTAAGATTAGTCTGAGTTCAATGAAGAAAGTATATGACGAGATTTATGGTTATATTAAACTTGACGATAGAGAGGCGAAGATAATTGACATGCCTGAGCTTCAGCGCTTAAGGAGAATAAAACAGACAAGTTTAGCGTACTTAGTATATCCCGGTGCTACCCACACTAGATTCAGTCACACATTAGGGACCTTTTATCTCACCACAATTTTAGGTGAAAAATTCAAGCAATCAGGAGTAATAACTGATGAAGAGTCAACTTATCTAAAGTACTCTGCATTACTCCATGATGTAGGTCAATTTCCTTTTAGTCATAGCCTTGAGCCTCTATATCTAGAAAAAGGATTATCAAATAAGGATTTAAGATATATGATAATTTCTAAATCACCTAACCTTAGGGATTTTTTTGACAAAGAATCAATTGACTATAATAAGATAATAGAAATTTTAAATGGGAATTCTATGATTTCATCAATTATAAATAGTGATGTAGATGTTGATAGAATGGATTATCTAGTCAGAGATTCAAGGCACACTGGAGTACAATTAGGCAATATTGATTTATATAGACTTCTGGATACTATTTTTTACGGAAATAATAACGAAATTATTGTTCAAGATAAAGGTATATACAGTTTAGAAAATTTTTTCATATCCAGACTTCACATGTATCAAGCTGTATATTATCATAAGACGATAATAGGTTATGAGTTAATGCTAAGAGAAATTTTTAGAACTATTTATGATTGCTGCGATTCGTCAATTTTAAGCGTTAGGAATTTAAGAGATCTTATATACGACTCCTCAATATCGTATTGGGATGATGAATGGGTCTTCATGATTCTTTATACATATCTATATTCCTCTAACTCTCCCCTTTATTTAAAAGAGAAAATAAGGAATTTCTTGAATAGAAGAGGTCCCAAGGTGGTTTATGAAGAGGTTTCCTATAATAATGAGACGAAAGGAGGAGATATTGAAATTAAAGAGTTGGTTGAGAGATTGGAGAGAAATCAAATACCTAGAATTTCAATATATCCAATTGAAGAGAAAATAAAAATACTCAGTAAAGATAAAATAAATATAATTTCGAAGAATAATGAGATGAATATAATCAAGTATAAATCCACTTTAATTAATCACATACCAGAGACTTTAACTATTAGAAGAATTTATGTAGATTACGAATACGCCAAGAGAGCTAGAGATGTGGTTTCATGATAAAGTTAGTTTTAATGGATTTAGATGGAACGTTAACCGAAGATAGAAATTCTACGAGAATTGACCTACATGCGATTTATGCAATAAGGCTCTTGCAGAAAAAAGGTATTAAAGTAGGTTTAGTTAGCGGAAATTCTTATCCAATCCTTAGAGGGCTTTACACATATCTTTATTTGGATGGAGGATTAGTTGCAGAAAACGGATGTATAGTATTTTACAAGGAAAAATATAGGTTATGTAAACAAATGGAAAAGAGTTTAGTGATTGAATTTAAATCTCTCTTTAAGTTAAGGGATACATGGCAAAACGAGTATAGAGAATGTGATTATGGTTTCGTTCCCGCAAAATTAACTGATGAGATGATAAATTGGGCTAAAGAAAAGAATCTGTATATTAAAAGTAGTGGATACGCGGTTCACATTGCATATAATCCAGCTGGGAAAAGTGTAGGAGTGGAAAAGTTACTTCAATTACAAAGTTTAAAGAAAGAAGACGTAGCAGCTATCGGGGATTCGTCAACTGATGTAGAATTGTTTCAGCAAGTAGGATTTAAAGTAGCAGTGGGAAATGCAGATGATGAACTGAAAAATATGGCTGATTATATAACAAGAAATAAAAGCGGAAAGGGCGTAAGGGAATTTGTGGAAAAATTACTAAAAGGGGAACTTAATGGCATCAAATGACTTACGAGAGATCATATATAAATACGCTCTCCAGAACGCAGTAAAGCATAATGGTAAAGCTGAGACTGGCCCGGTGATGAGTAAGATAATAGCGGAGAGACCAGAATTAAGATCGAATGCAAAAGAGATTGTAAAGATTGTCAAGGAGATTATAGATCAAGTTAATTCATTAACATTAGAACAACAAATAGCTGAAATTGAAACAAAGTATCCGGAGTTGTTAGAAGAGAAGAGGCATGAAGAAAAAAAGAAAACACTACCACCCCTTCCTAATGTTAAAGGACAAGTAGTAACTAGATTTGCACCTAATCCAGATGGTCCTCTTCATTTAGGAAATGCCAGAGCTGCTATCCTATCTTATGAATACGCCAAAATGTACAACGGTAAATTCATACTGAGGTTTGACGATACAGATCCTAAGGTTAAAAGGCCAATTCTAGACGCATATGATTGGATTAAGGAGGATCTGAAATGGTTAGGTATTAGATGGGAACAAGAGCTTTACGCTTCAGAAAGGCTCGATATATATTACAAGTATGCCCATTATTTGATAGAAAAAGGATATGCTTATGTTGATACATGTGATAGCAGTACTTTCAAGAAGTTTAGGGATAGTAGAGGTAATATGAGAGAGCCAGAATGTTTACATAGAAGCTCTTCAGTAGAGGAGAATCTAGAACTTTTTGAAAAAATGCTAGGAGGGACATTTAAAGAAGGAAAAGCTGTAGTTAGGTTAAAGACTAATTTAATGGACCCAGATCCCTCTCAAATAGACTGGGTAATGCTTAGAATAATCGATACTGATAGAAATCCTCATCCACGAGTAGGGAGTAAATATTGTGTATGGCCTACCTATAATTTCGCTTCTGCAATAGATGATCATGAACTTGGTGTTACACATGTATTGAGAGCTAAAGAACATATGTCAAATACAGAAAAACAAAAGTACATTTCCGAATATATGGGATGGGAATTTCCAGAAGTCTTACAGTTTGGAAGACTAAAACTTGAGGGATTTATGATGAGTAAGTCTAAAATAAGGGGAATGTTAGAGAAAGGTACCAATAGGGATGACCCTAGATTACCAACTTTAGCTGGACTTAGAAGAAGGGGAATCTTACCAGATACTATTAAAGACGTAATAATTGATGTCGGAGTAAAGGTAACTGATGCTACTATAAGTTTTGAGAATATAGCAGCAATTAATAGGAAAAAACTAGATCCTATAGCAAAAAGAATACTGTTTGTAAAGGACGCCGAAGAGTTTACTATCGAACTACCTCAAACAATGAAGGCTAAGATACCTTTAATTCCTTCTAAACAAGAAGAAGGGGATAGAACTATCATTGTTACTTCTGGGGATAAAATTTTGATTGAATCTATCGATGCAGAAGATGATAGCATATTAAGGCTAATGGAATTGTGCAATGTCAAGGTTGATAAACGTAATCGTAAGCTTGTTTTTCATAGCAAAACGTTAGACGAGGCTAAGAAAGTCAATGCAAGAGTAGTTCAATGGGTAAAAGCGGATGAAAAAGTTCCAGTAATAGTAGAAAAAGCTGAAAAAGACGATATAAAAATAATAAATGGGTACGCAGAGAGAATTGCAAAGGATTTGGTGATAGATGAAATTGTGCAATTTTATAGGTTTGGATTTGTAAGAGTAGATAAGAAAGACGGTAATAAGGTATCTGTAGTCTTTTCACATGATTGACCTCCTTTATACTATCCCAAGGAGATTAACATAATCGTTCTCATGTCACAGCTGAAAGCCTGACCCATTATGACAGGGAGAATGTTAAACTTACTATTTAACTAGCATGTAAGAAGAACAGTGAGTAAAAACTCTCTCATATAAATACAGAATTTATTATTTTTATAGACTTTAAGACCTTGACGTTAACTCCTCTCTCTAAAAGGGTTAAGCTTTTGCCTTGTTCGGTAGTAAACTTTATTTTTGCTCATTCTTTTAAAGACTTGCGTGACGAAATAGGAGGAGGATGAACGCAATGTCAAAAGCTAGTTATGTGAAATTTGAAGTACCGCAAGATCTAGCAGATAAGGTGTTAGAGGCAGTAAGAAAAGCTAAGGAAAGTGGAAAGATAAAGAAAGGTACAAATGAGACGACAAAAGCAGTAGAAAGAGGTCAAGCTAAATTAGTAATTATTGCCGAAGATGTACAGCCTGAGGAAATAGTCGCACACTTACCGTTGTTATGCGATGAGAAAAAGATACCCTATGTATACGTTTCCTCTAAAAAAGCTTTAGGTGAAGCTTGTGGATTGCAAGTGGCTACAGCATCTGCTGCTATCTTAGAGCCAGGAGAAGCTAAGGATTTAGTTGATGAGATAATTAAGAGAGTAAACGAAATTAAAGGTAAAACTTCAAGCTAAATTCCAACAATATTTTTTACCATTAAACTTATTTTGTTTTTAGTCTTATCTAATACTAGTAAGGGCCCGTAGCTTAGCCAGGTAGAGTGCTGGGCTCCAGATATCAATGCTAGACATTGGGTCTAAAGACCCTTTATGGGGATGAAGTGTATCTGGAGAGGAGAGACCCAGTGGTCGCGGGTTCGAGTCCCGCCGGGCCCATACATTTAAACGAAAAAGAAGACAGACTTTAATTTTTGCTAAGTTATCTAATTGTTGATGAATTGGGACGAAAGGAGGCTAAAAATCGTTGAAGAACTAAGAAAAAATGGTATTGAGCCATATCCTCATAAATACGAAATAACCCATTCGATCAAAGATATTAAACTTCTTGCCTTATCACAAGGTAACAAATCTCATGAACCGTTTATGTTTAATATATCTACAGCGGGACGTGTAGCTAACATAAGAAGGCATGGAAAAGCATCATTTGTAGATATATTTGATGAAGGTGAGAAATTACAAATATATTTGAGGGTTGATGAGCTTAAAGAGAAATATGACAGATTCTTCACATATGTTGGTAGAGGAGATATAATAGGTGTAAAAGGCGATTTATTCTATACGATGAAAGGAGAATTAAGTCTACTTGTAAAGGATTATCAGTTATTATCGAAAGCCCTTATAGAGCCTCCAGATTGGTCTAAGCTTTCCCCAGAATTTAGATATGCACATAGATATGTTGATTTCCTCTATAACGATAACGCTAGGAGGGCTATGGAAATAAGATATATGATCATAAGAGAAATTAGAGAGTTTCTCTATTCTAAAGGCTTTATCGAAGTTGAAACGCCTATAGTTCAACCAGTATATGGTGGGGCATTAGCAAAACCGTTCAAAACGCATGTAAATTACTTAAATGAAGATTGGTACTTAAGAATAGCATTAGAATTGTACTTAAAAAGATACATAATAGGTGGATTTAACAAAGTTTTCGAAATAGGGAAGGTCTTTAGAAATGAAGATATCGACGTAACTCATAACCCCGAATTTACTCTCTTAGAGCTCTATTGGGCGTACGCCGATTACAATGATATAATGAATTTAACTGAAGAGTTGCTTAAAAGTGTGATCAAAAAGGTTACAAATAGTACTAAGATAGTATATGGAAAATATGAAATAGACTTCGAAGCTCCCTTTAGGAGAATTAGCATGTATGATTCTTTATCTGAAGTTTTAGGTAAGAATATTGAAAATATGAGTGATGATGAACTTAAGGAGTTAATGAAAAGATATAATTTGATTCCTAGAGGAAATCAGTATGTTAGAGGACTAATGATAGAGAAATTATTCGATAAACTAGTTACACCTACTTTAACCAACCCAACCTTTGTAACTGATTATCCAATAGAGACTACACCTCTTTGTAAACCGCATAGGAATAAACCTGGACTAGTAGAAAGATTTGAGATGTTCATAGCGGGCATGGAAGTTGCAAATGCGTACACGGAACTAAATGATCCTATATTGCAAGATAAATTGTTTAGAGAAGAACAAGAGATGTTTAGAAGAGGTGATGAGGAGGCTCATCCTTACGATAAGGACTTTGTTAGAGCCTTAAGTTATGGAATGCCACCTACTGGAGGTTTAGGTATTGGCATAGACAGAATAGTTATGTTAGTAACAAATAATTATAGCATCAAAGAAGTTATTCCTTTCCCCATGATAAGTAGTAAGGTTATCCTAGAGGACGATTAGAGAGGAATATAGCAAATATGAAAATCAGGAGGAACAGTGACTGTAAATAATACGAAATTTTTTCACCATTTCTTTCACCTAATACTCTCTTTAATAATTCAGTAAAGAGTTTTCCTCCATCGGTTATTATAAGAGGAGCAGCGTTAAACACAGCCAAGCTGAAATTCACTATAAACAACCATGTAAAGAAAGTTAAAATCACAACTAAATAATCTGGAATATAGTATGTTACATAGACACCTAAAAGGTGATCAGGAATGTTAACAGTTACGTTACTTAAAGTACCATTAGGATGTTTAAGAGTTATAAGGACGGTATTGTATTTATAAAGAAGTTGATGAAGCTGAGATAATGTCGTTACACGATAACCATTTATGTAATATATTACGTCTCCTGCGTGAATTGATGCGTTAGCAGCCGGAGATCCATTAACTATCCCCTCTATTATTATTCCTTGAGAGAGTGATGAGGGTAAATATGGAAGTTCGAATGATAACGGAAGCGCTATTAATGCCAAAACTAAATTAATTACTATTCCTGCAGCAATTATTTTAAGTTTTGCATCAGATGTGGATTTATTAAAATCATCTTCATCTGGTTCTACAAATGCTCCAGGGAATATTCCAAGTAACAGAACTCCTCCATTTTTTACCTTTACGTTATTTGATGTGGCAGATAATGCGTGAAAAATCTCATGTATAGCTACTGAAACCCCTATCGCTAGTAGTATATATGGTAATTGAGAAATACTTATCGTTAAACCTGGAATTATTGGTTTTAGTGCTATTGTTGGAGTTTGATTGGGTTTGATGGTCAACATTTCTACTATTACATATAATATTGTTGAGATCCCCGCTATCATAAGTAAGAAACCTACAGGTAGGGCAATTTTTTCATAAATCCTATAACCTTTTGATCTGGAAAATTTTGGAAACCAATATTCTCTGGCTTTTTTCCTCCATAAAATAAAAAATGGATAAACGGTTAGGTTATATTTCTCTAGTTTTCTTCTTAAAATATAGATGATCAGCCAAAAAGATAAGAAAATCGTTACAGCTAGGTATATTTGATCCACAAATCTAATAATGTATTTAGAAATTAAAAAGATGTGCAAATAGAGTATACTAAACGTCATTGGAAGGTATTAAATGACAAGAGGAAGAAGGCTATTGAAGTTCTTTCGCTTATAAAACAATATGGAATGGAAGGGTACGTTTATGGTTCTGTAGCCCGAGGTGATGTAAATGAGAAAAGTGATATAGATATTATAGTTTTTAACCCCAATCAAATTCTATTGGATACGCTAAATGTACATCATAAATATATTATTCAGGCTACGCCTAATTCCATACCTAAGGCCTATCTATCATTAGATGAAGAGGAAACTGTAGTTATTTCCTTTCCATTAGGCAGATTAAGAAGAAATGAGATTGAATTTTATTCATTTGGTGGTTTAGTAAATTTAAAGGATCTTCTAGAAAATAGACGAGTCCCTGGCGTTAATAAGAAATTAATGTTAATAATCCCAACAGAAAATGGCCATATGGAAATTCCATTAGAAGGAAATGAGGATTACGCTTCAAAACTTCTTAAGATATCATTAGATACTATAATGGAAAGAAAAAAGCTATTGACAAAGAGAATTGAACGAGGACATACCGGCATCTTTTTAAGATATGATTTAAGCGGCAATGAAAGTATTTACGACGCGTTTAATAGGATGTATAAGTCCAATAAATTTTTCAAGAGGATGGTAGATGTCTGAGCTTAATGGAGTAAGTCTTAGTTCCTACTATAAGTTAAAAGTAAGAGATTTGAAAAACACTCATATAAAGGAACTTGTGTCATTTAATCTTGTATTAAGTGATGATAGATTAATAGGTAAATGCAATTATTTTAAAGGCAGGGGTTATTACACTCCTTGGTTAGAGATAGACTATTATCCTATTTTAAGAAAGGAAAATCTGGAGGAAAATTTTTTCAAAATCATCTATAACTTCCTCTCTCCGGGAAGCAAACTATTTGTAACCTACATTAGGGATAATGAAACTCGTGAGATGTTATACAAGGGTGCTCATCCAGTTGAAACTCCTTTAGGTTTATCACTATTATTAGCAGGTTTCACCTGGTTTAAGGATTGGTATTTTCCCGAGGGTGGTAATGAGGGTTTTCCTAAGCTGCAGTCAAATAAACCCCTTAACGGTGATGAGGGGATTAGGCAGTTGGAAATAATAAGAGAAGAAATTAAAAACGTGAATATACTCAAAAGAATAGATGAGTTAATTGACCATTATAGGAAATCCAGAGATAGGATTATACACTGGGAAATTACCTAAAGGATGTGAACTCTGTAGACTAGGAGGTAAATTAGTCCTCTTTATCACTGGTGAATGTGATGATAACTGTTATTATTGTCCCGTAAGTGACGATAGATTTGGAAAAAATAGGATATTTGCAAATGAAACCGAAGTAAAAGACACTATGGACATAATATATGAGGCATATAGGATGAAAGCTCTAGGTGCTGGAATAACAGGTGGTGATCCTATTCTTGAAATAGGCAGAGTAACTCAGATTATTGAGGAGCTAAAGAATGAATTCGGTTCGGATTTTCATATCCATCTTTATACTACTGGACGTTATGTTAATGACGATGTAATGAAAGAGCTGGTTTATGCAGGATTAGATGAGATACGATTTCACCCAATAAAAGAGGTATATTTAAATGCAGTAAAGATAGCTTTAAAGTACGATATTGATGTAGGTCTAGAATTACCAGCTATTCCTAATGAGGGGGATAAAATTGTCAGATTGGTTAAATGGGCTGAGGAAAACAATGTTAAGTTTGTAAATTTGAATGAACTAGAGCTAAATGCTAGGAACTATTTAAATCTAAATAGTAAAGGTTTTCATGCTAAACATGGAATAACGGGAGTAGAAGGTAGTTTTGATACTGCCTTTGATGTTCTAAAAAAATTTGAGGAAAACAAAAAGATTACTGTCCATTATTGCAGTTCTATTTATAAGGATCTGGTCGAAACTAGAACTAGATTTTTTAGAATAATTAAATATAATTCAAAACCGTATGAGGAATATACTAATGAGGCCACGATTGTAAGAGCAATAGTTAAAACCAATTATAAGATTCCCTTATTGGAGAATTTTGGAGAATTTAATGGCTCAGGTGAATATTCTGTTTCGCCAAGTATTATCAAAGATCTATTAAATGAGTACGCTAATTTAATAGATGAAATCTATATAGTTGAGGAACATCCGGATTCCAGAAGATTGAGAGTAGGAGAAAAACTAATTTATTCTAAATCTAAGAATTGCTAATATGCCAGTAAGATTCTTTAGCTCAAAATAGATTGGTGATTCCCTAGGCACTAATATTATTTCTCCTCTTTTATTTTCTATATCTTCAAGGAGTCTTTCAACTGTTAGCCTCTCTTGATCATTTGAAGATAATAGGTCTTCGATTATTAAAACTGTTTCTACTGCACCCATTTCAACAGCATTCTTTACTTGTTCTAAGCCATAGGTTACTAGTTCTGGCTGTTTAGCCAAAAGTTCCATAGCCTTTTCCATTTTCTTGGTTCCAATTGCAATCTCATAATCTTCCATTATCTTGTCTATTATATCTCTCTTTAATATCTCGTGAAGGCCAGCTCTAGTGGCAGATGATACACTATCAATATAAATCTTTTTATTTTTTAAAATATTATTTAGTTTTTTAGCTACTTCCTCTTTAAAGAACCCTGGGCCAGCTAATAGTATAGCATCTGGATTGTATTGTTTTACATATTCTGCAACCTCTATTGCAACTTCTAACGCATTTTGGTCTATTATTCCTTCTTCCTCACTTAACGATCTTAATAATTTCTCCGAGAGTATTTTTATTCCTTGGTCAAACGGTATTGCAATTAAATATTCATCAAAATCTGCTAATACAATTATTATCTTGCTTCTCTTACTACTTTGCCTCTTAAGTTTATCTAACGCATACTTACTCCATTGTTGTTTTACGATGATAATCTCATCTCCTATATCCAAATTGATAGTGTGATGAGCTCCCCTTATTCCAAATTTTTCGGGTGCGTCTTCTATAATTCCATGGATTCGTAATCTATTGGTAAACTCTTGGAACTCTGTATAATCTACTTTAAGAACAATTGTCATTGGTATTCTTCTACTCTCTTTTCCTAATCCTATGTCTCGAGTAGTTTTTGCTACTACTTTATCATCTTTTTCTATAATTAAATGTAAAATCCACAAATCGTCTTCTGACTCTACATGTAATTTGATTGCTTGACGCTTCTCATCAAATTCTAATATTCTCACAAATTATAGTTTCATAGTATGGTAATTATAACTGATGCAACAGAGGCAGATTTAGGTCAGATATTCCAAATAGAGAAGGAAAGCTTTGAAGATCCGTATCCCTATTCGTTATTAAGAGCGTATTTGTTTATTGCGACTAAACTTTATTTAGTTGCTAAAGAGAGAGAGAAAATAATAGGATATATAATAGGTGTAATTCAATATGGTTATAGAGGGCACATAATTTCAATAGCTGTAAGACCCGCATACAGAAAAAAAGGTGTTGGTACTAAACTATTGAATGAGATTGAAGAAAGATTTAAGCAGAATGGAGTAAAATACTCCTATTTAGAAGTCAATATTAATAACCTTTCCGCAATTTCCTTCTATCGAGAAAATGGTTATCTTGTAGCTTATATACGTAGGAATTATTATGGTAAAGGTAAGCATGCATTTGTGATGATGAAGAATTTATATTATAAATTTTTAGATTAATTGTTAGAAACTTTGAATAAATTAAAAAGCCAGTCATTTGGTTAGTAATATATGATTAAGGATTTCTTTATATTAGACTTCTCCTATGAAATCAAAGAAAACACCCCATTAATTTACATTTGGGCCGTTGACAATGAAGGGAATAGTTGCGTTGTTATAGAGAGAAATTTTAAACCATATTTTTATGTTGTATACGAGGGTAATGAGAGGGAAATAATTGAAAATATAAGAAAGAATTGTGAAACTGTCCAAATTACTAAAGTTAAAAGGAAATACTTAGGCAATGTTGTAGATGCTCTACTTATACAAACTTTCACACCTGCTCAAATTAAGAGATGTAGAGAAAAGATCAGTAAGACAAACAATATAAAGGGTGTATTTGATGCCGACATAAGGTTTACTATGAGATACTCAATCGATTTCGATTTAAGACCATTTACTTGGTTTAGAGCTGAAGTGAGCGAGATAAAGCCAGAGGGTTTTCGCACAAAAAAAGTATATATTTTAGATAAGATTCTCTCGCAATATGAAGGTAAGATACCAGAATTAAAGGCTATTGCTATCGATTTTCAGATCTATAGTAAATATGGATCCTTGAATCCTAGAAAAGATCCAATAGTAGTTTTAAGTTTGTGGAGCAAAGAAGGTGGCATACAGTTTAGCTTAGATGAAGATGTGGACGATCTCAAAATTATAAGAAAATTTATTGACTACATATTAAATTATGATCCTGATATAATATATGTCTTTGATATAGATATTTTTCACTGGAAATATATTATGGAAAGAGCCAATTCGTTCGGAATAAAAGTAGATGTAGGGAGGAAAATAGGCTCCGAAGTGAGTCAAGGTAGCTATGGACACTACTCTGTTTCTGGAAGGCTTAACGTAGATTTAGCTGGTTTACTAATAAATGAGAAGTCGACTTCCCATGTAGATTTGAACGACATAGCAAATTATTTAGGTATATCTCCTAAGCGTTACTCGTTAAAGTGGTACGAGATTTCGAGATATTGGGATAACGAGAAGAATAGAGATTTAGTCAAACAATATAGTCTAGAAAATGCTAAATCTATTTATTTATTAGGTAACTTTCTATTATCAACTTATAGTGAATTGGTTAAGGTAATTGGCCTACCTTTAGATAAATTATCAGTAGCGAGTTGGGGAAATAGGATCGAGGCTTCACTAATAAGGATTGCTGCAAAATCTGGGGAGTTAATCCCAATTCGAGTGGATAATCTTAATAGTTCTTCAAAAATAAAGAAAATCGTTATTGAACCAAAAATTGGTATCTATAATGATGTTTATGCTGTTGATATATCATCAATTTATCTATCAGTAATAAGAAAATTTAATGTAGGCCCAGATACTTTAGTCAAAGGAGAGTGTGACAATTGTAATGTTTCCTCAATCTCTAATCACAAATTTAAGAGAGAACCGTCGAGTCTTTATAAAACATTTTTGCAAGAACTAAATAATATTCGTGATACTAAAAACTCAAAGGCAATTGAGGAATTAATGTCATCATTTTACGATTATATTCATTGGACAAACTCAAGGTGGTACTCAAAAGAGATTGCAAGTGCAGTTGACGAGTTGAGTTATGAAATAATTAATTCTATCGTAGAGCTAATTAAAAACTCGGGTTTTGAAGTCATTTTAGCTAATGATCTCTTATTATTTGTGAAAGGAGGATCTAGAGATAAACTTAATGAGTTAATATTGAAGATAAATAGCCTATATGATCTCAGCCTTAGGGTAATGAAAACCTACAGCTCATTGCTAGTTTTAGGCAATGATAGGTACGCTGGGTTATTAGAAGGAGATAAGATAGATATTGTAAGAATAGGTAAAGAAGATATGTATCTTTGTGAATTACTTAAGAATATAAAAAGAAAAATTGTAGAAGAGATATTAACTAGCAAAGATATTAGGAAAGCAGTAAAGTTAGTTAAGTCCACTATAATCAAGCTGAGAAGAGGTGAATTCGATATCGAAGAATTAATAACTTGGATTAATATAGAAAGAGATCTTAGTGAGTATAATAATCAATTACCTTTTGTAGCTGCTGCAAGAAAAGCAATTCAATCTGGTTATTTAATATCTAAAAATTCAAAAATAGGTTATCTTATAGTAAAAGGTCATGGTAGCATTCATGATCGTGCCGAACCTTTCTTTTTTGTCAAAGAGAAAAACAGGGTAGATATTGAATATTACATTGATCAACTGCTCAAAGAATCTCTAAAGATTCTTGGACCTTTAGGAGTAACTGAGGAGAGTTTGAAAAAAACTAATATAACTGATATATTGGATATGTTCGGAGCTTCTAAGAAGAAATAATGTCAATAAACGTTAATATGTCAACGTTTGGTGGTCTCTTGTTTATTCCACCAATTCTAGCCCCTATTATCATCTTAACATTCTTCTGAGACGCCAGATCTAATAGTCTCTGAGTTATCACTCCGTCAAATACTATGTATGCCACCTTATTGTCTTCATAAGCCTCTAGTTTAGGTATTATATCTCGCACCTGAACTCTCTCAATTAAATTCCAATTATTATTATAGAGAACGCCTTCTAGAGTCCCTGGAAGTTTTTTGATCTCTTCTAAAACGTTCTGTGGCAAAGTTATCTGTACGAGCTGTTGCGAAGCTTCAGATTGAATTGGCTTTTCCTCTTTTGCAATCACGTTTTTAGCTATTGCTTCTTCTGCCTCTTGAATCTTCTTCAGATATTGAGTTAGTGGCATCATATTAGATAGCGCTTTTGCGATCTCTTTCCCTGTTAGCTCCTCTACTTCTCTTCCTACCGGTGCTCTTGCCACATAATCTATCTTTACATTATTGCTCAATAATTCTTTGAGTATTAGATCTCCACCGTGATCTCCGTCTAAAAACGCTATTACTGTCTTCTTCATCTTAGATAGGTTAACGACTGTGTCTGGTATCCTTGATGTTGCTCCCTCTATAGCTATTACGTTTTTATAACCATATCTTAATAAGTTTATTACATCAGCTCTTCCCTCTACAATTATCAAATTAGGATCTTTATCTACGTCTGGACCGGCAGGTAATTTCTCTGGTCCATACTCTGTTATTTCACCTACCTTTACTGCACTACTTATCTCGTTTATTACCTCCTTTATATCTAACGATTTCTCTTTACTCCAGCTTGATAAAATTCCTTTTGCTCTTTCTATGATTTTTTTAAGTTTTTCAGCTCTAATGTCTTCTATTTCTATAAGTTCAAATTTTGAATTATATGGCCCTACCTTATCTACACTTTCAACCATCGCAGCAATTAACGCAGTCTCAATCCTATCTAAGTTAGATGGTATTATTATTTCTCCTTCGCTTTTTCCTCCTTTGGTTTTAATCTCTACGATAATTCTTCCTAATCTTCCTTTATCTTGTAATTCTCTTAGGTCAAATTCATCTCCAAACAAGTTTTCAGTCTGACCAAATATTGCTCCTATTACATCGGTTTTTTCAACTATACCATCTACTTCAAATTTTAACTTTATATCATATTTCATTTGTAAGCTCACCTTTACATTACCTTGTTACACTTTTAGATATCTTCTGAATCATTTCCTCGAATTCGGGTTTCTTTTCTAAACTCTTTCTTATAGGTTCTAATATCTCATTTAATCTTCTAACAGTGGCCTTCTTTAAATCCATCGGATGTATTTTCCCTTCAATGTAAGCTCTTTCTAACTCCTCGTAATCCTTAAATTCAACGTCCCCACCATATCTGATATCTCTTTCAATCTTTACAAAATTATAGCGTGGAAATATAATATACTTTAGTATTTGAAGAATTGGATTGTTTTCTGCTATACCTTTAGGACAATACGCACTCATTATTTTTTTCTCCACATCCTCTCTACTATCATTAACGAAGATCGCAGATTCTGGCTTCGATTTGCTCATCTTTATCTCAGCCTGGATGTCATCTTCTTCCATTCCTTCCGTTATGCTCATTCTCTGCCCTCCTTGAAGCCCAACTAAAAGAGGTGTATGTATTGATATTACCTTCTTCTTGCCCATTTTTTCTGCTACGTCTCTTGCTAACATGTGAGCTTTTCTCTGGTCTGTTCCTCCTAATGCAATATCTAAATCTAGGTAAAATATGTCACTAACTTGCATGGCTGGATATATCAGTTTTGATGCATCTATTTCAGCCTCTTCTGCTCTTCTTCCCATTATTGTTAGTGCTCTTTTTATTCTGGCTAGACTAGCGTTTTTAGCTACTTTTATTACAAGAGCCCAATAATCTTTCTCCTTAACTATATCGTCAGCATCCACTATGTTTAACTTAGTTGTATCAACTCCGTAATTCTTTATTACCTCAATTGCGTAATCAGCTGCTATCTTTATTAGGTTAATATCTCCACCTAACTTATCGTTAATCCATGCATGCCAAGTTGCCCTTAATAAGGTCATATTAACGCCTGCTTCCACTAAATCTTTTACTTTTTGTGTCCATATCAACCATCCAATGTGAAAGAGCCCGCTTGGCTCAAATCCTATATAACCTTTTAATTTTTCGCCAGATTCCAATTTTTTCCTTAATTCATCTATAGTTATTATTTCGGCTGTATTTCTCGTTATAAGCTGTAACCTTTGATCGATACTCATAATCAGTTTCCCCAAAAAGTAAAGAGAAGTTTAAGTAAAAAAGCACTAATCATCTTTGAATTGTTTCAAAAAGAGAACAATTGGATGCGTATTTCCTAGTTTTTTCTCGAGATCATCTACTACATATTCAAAATCTAGGTCCGTCTCAAGTATTCTCCTTAAAAGTACTTTGATGAATAAGTAACTATTTAACATTACTTTTTCATTTAAAATAAATTTGTGATCACTATCATCGTCATCTTTAAATAATTTAAACGAAGCGTAGTTATTGTTATTGTTATTATTAGTTAGTAAATTGTAAATATAATCATCTACTAGTTTTTGAATACAACTCTCACTTTCACAATCATACAATTTTTCAAAAGGAGGTTTGTTTGTGGGTGGCAATTTTTTGTCCCATATTTATTACGCTGATACTACTAAAAAAGCTATTATTATCCCGTTATTTTACGATAAACTCGTCCTTAATAATTACATGGATCCTATTTGGTTGCTAATTGAAAAAATTATAATATAGTAGTTTAGTTAATATTGTATTTTAAAACAAAATATATCTAATCATCTGATGAGAAAAATATATTATAACGCAATACATACTGCCTTTAATGGATTTAGAGGGAGTAGTAAGAAGACTTTATCCGGATGTTGAAAAAGCAAAGAGGAAACTAATAGAAGAAATAAGGTTTTACAAGGGTGATAATTATAATGCAGAAGAGATTTCTAATGTTATTTTAACAGAAGTTATAAATTCCATGAAAGCCGATAGCATGTTTAGTTTTCCTAAGACTACCATAAGAGCTGGAGAAGCAGGATTAGGATCAAGAGGAATAGGGGACAATTTAATACATACCAAGTTATTTGAGTTAGCTGGAAAGCAAATTGAGGAGTATGATGATGCTGGGATAAGGGAAAACATAGTTGTCTCTATAGACGGTATTCATTCGAGATTATCTTATTTTCCGTTCCTAGCCGGTTTCTACGCTACAAGAGCAACATTGAGGGATATAATGGTTAAGGGTGCTTATCCATTGGGTTTAATCGTAGACATACATCTTTCTGATGATAGTGATGTAGGAATGTTAATAGACTTTGAAGCAGGTGTTACTACAATTAGTAAAGCGTTAAATGTGCCAATATTGAGTGGTAGTACGTTAAGGATAGGTGGAGATTTGGTTTTAGGAGATAGGATAAGTGGGGCCGTAGGTTCAATAGGAGTATTGAAGTCTAAGGATTTCTTAAGGAGAAGAGTAAGGAAAGGATTAAACATAGTCATGACTGAAGGAAATGGCGGTGGAACCATTGCCACTACAGCCATTTATAACGGTATGCCCGAGGTGATTTTGGAGACGCTGAACATTAAGGACTTGCTCACTTGTATCGTAGTTAGGGATCATTTGTCGAGTAATGTTTATTCTATGACAGACGTTACTAATGGTGGGATACGTGCTGATGCTCTAGAGGTTTCAAAAATAACTAATCTAAGTTTTGTGATAGATGACGAGAAGTTTCTCTCATTAATAAATCCAAAAGTAAGAAAAATGCTAGAAGAGATTAACATAGATCCTTTTGGTATATCAATTGATTCAATACTTATATTTACTGACAATCCAGATTTAGTTAAAGAGAGATTAACTCAACATAATATTAGAAGTGAAGTCATAGGTTATATAGACGATTTTAGACAATATCCTATAATTACATATGGAGGAAAAGAACTTAAACCACAATTTAGGGAAAGTCCTTATACTCCTATAAAGAAATATATTGGGAATTATTCTCCTTATAGTATAGAATATATATCAAATCGTTTAGATTATGCAATAGCCGAGGCAAAAACAAAAATGGAAAACGTATTGAAAAACTTAAAAACTAGTTTTACATAGACCATACAAGCTGATACTTAATGAGTCAACAGTTTAAGTACGTTGTTAGGATTTTCGGACAAGATGTAGATGGAACTATGAAATTACCTTACGCCTTAGCGATGGTAAAGGGAGTTGGTTATAATACTGCTAAAGCAATTATACGAAAACTAGGAATGGATCCGAACGCGAGATTAGGTGAACTATCCGATGCCGATATAAAGAAAGTTGAGTCTGTAATAAGTGATCATACAATTAAAGGTTTACCTAGTTGGTTATATAATAGGCGTAAAGATTACGAGAGTGGTTTAGATATGCATTTAGTGACTTCTGATCTAATCTTTTACGTAAGAAATGATATAGAAAGAGAGAAGAAGAGTAGAAGTTGGAGAGGAGTTAGACATTCGTTAGGCTTAAAGGTTAGAGGTCAAAGAACTAGGACTACGGGAAGGACTGGTATGACTGTAGGTGTGGCTAGAAAGAAAGCTGCGCAACCACAAGCTCAACAATCTTCTTCCCAACAACAGCAGAAATCCTCTTAAGGTGGTCTAGATGGGAGATCCGAAAAAAAGTAGGAAAAAATGGGAAAGTCCAGGTCATCCATGGATAAAAGAAAGAATAAGCTATGAGCAAGAACTATTAGGAAAATACGGTTTAAGAAATAAAAGGGAAATCTGGATAGCGCAAACAATAATTAGAACGTTTAGGCATCAAGCAAGATCATTATTAGCATTACCACCTGCAGAAAGAGTGGTCAGAGAAAAACAGTTAGTAGGGAAGCTGTTGAAGATGGGCTTATTAAAGAGAGAAACTGCAACTGTTGATGATATTCTAAGTTTAACCGAGCAAGATCTATTGGAGAGAAGATTACAGACTATAGTGTATAAGAAAGGATTGGCAAGTACAATCTATCAAGCTAGGCAGTTAATAACTCATGGTCATATTGCAGTTAACGGTAAAAGAGTTACATCTCCAAGTTATATTGTTAATGTAGACGATGAAAATTTAATAGATTATTATGTTACTTCCTCATTTAAATCAAGACCACCAGTAATGTCACAACAAGAGGGAGGTGAGGTAGGTGTCAAGCAGGCGTGAAATTAGATGGGGTATAGCTCATATTTATGCATCACAGAATAACACTCTAATAACTATAAGTGATCTTACTGGCGCGGAAATAATCTCTAGAGCTAGCGGAGGAATGGTAGTGAAAGCTGACAGAGAAAAGTCATCTCCCTATGCAGCAATGTTAGCTGCAAATAAAGCTGCTAGCGACGCTCTTGAAAAAGGTATAATGGCACTTCATATCAAGGTTAGGGCACCTGGTGGGTATGGTAGTAAGACTCCTGGACCTGGTGCACAGCCTGCAATTAGAGCATTGGCTAGAGCCGGGTTCATTATAGGAAGAATTGAAGATGTGACACCTATTCCTCATGATACTATAAGGAGACCTGGTGGAAGAAGAGGAAGAAGAGTATAGGCGGCTTATGCATGTCAATTAATTTACTATATAGGAATGATAAGAGGATAGATCTAGTTTTTGAGGGTTATCCTTTAGAATTTGTAAATGCAATTAGGAGAGCGGCGATGCTTTATGTGCCAGTAATGGCTATTGATGATGTATATTTCATAGAGAATAACAGCCCTTTATACGATGAAATATTGGCACATAGGTTAGCTTTAGTACCATTTACGTCAGAGGAAGCTTTAGATACGTATAGATGGCCAGAAGAGTGTGTCGAGTGTACTGAAAACTGTGAAAAATGTTATACTAAGATTTACATTGAAGCAGAAGCATTAAATGAGCCTAAAATAATATACTCTAAAGATATAAAGTCAGAGGATCCATCAATAACTCCAATATCTGGAGATATACCAATTGTGTTATTAGGTACGAATCAAAAGATATCACTTGAAGCTAGGTTAAGATTAGGCTACGGCAAAGAGCATGCTAAGTTTATACCAGTTTCTTTGGCAATACTTAGATACTATCCGAAAGTTGAGATACTAGAAAATTGTGAAAAAGCAGTTAATGTTTGTCCAGAAGGTGTATTTGAATTAAAAGATGGTAAAGTCTTAGTAAAGAATGAATTAGCTTGTACACTTTGTGAAGAGTGTTTAAGATATTGTAATGGTTCAATTAGAATTTCCTCTGTAGAAGATAAATATATTCTGGAGCTTGAAAGCGTTGGATCTCTCAGACCAGAGAGAATTTTATTAGAGGCTGGTAAAAGCATTATTAGAAAGATTGAAGAATTAGAGAAGAAGCTGGTAGAGGTGATCAAATGAAGGTAACTGGTAGTACGAATATAATGGTTAGAAAGCTTATTAGAAATTTGGAAAAATCTAAGAAACCATTGTGGAGAAAGGTAGCCGAAGAGTTATCGGTGCCTTCCAGGAAAAGACCCTATATAAATTTATACAAGATAAACAAGTACACTAGACCAAACGATATAGTTGTTGTTCCAGGAAAAGTCTTAGGTATAGGTAAACTAGATCACGTAGTGACGGTTATTGCACTAGATTTCTCAAAATCTGCTATAGAAAAAATTAGGGCTTCAGGAGGTCAAGCTATGAGTATATATAAAGCTTTGGAAACCTTTAAGGATTTTAAAGGAAAAAGTGTGAGGTTGATGAAACAATGAGTACACAAGTTCAGGAGCAAGAAGTAGTAATCAATGCTGAAGGTCAGATCTTAGGTAGGATGGCGAGTAATGTAGTTAGATTGCTAAAGGAAGGTAAAAAGGTAGTTATAGTCAATGGAGAAAAAGCAGTAATAAGTGGGGACAAAAACAGAGTTATTCAGTCCTATAAATTACTTTTAACAGTAAGAACACTTTTCAATCCTTATAGAAATGGGATTAGAAGGCCTAGATCACCAATAAATATTGTTAAAAGGACTATTAGGGGAATGTTACCTAAAAGTAGTAAAGGACGTAGAATGTTAAAGAATGTTAAGGTATATATTGGAGTACCAAAGGAATTTGAGGGGAGACAATTTATTAAATTTCCAGACGCTGATGTGAGTAGACTTAAAGGTAAGTATGTTACAGTAGAAGTGGTTTCAAAAGAACTAGGGTGGAGTAGATGAGTGAAGAACAGAAAGTAATTATTTCAAGCGCTAGGAGGAAGACTGCTAGAGCCACATGTTATATATTCCCGGGAAAAGGAAGAGTGTTAGTAAATAATGTACCAATTGAGTTAATACCAATTGAGATGGTAAGATCAAAAATCATGGAACCATTGCTTTTAGCTGGAAATGATGTTAGATCAAAAATTGATGCTAAAATAGTAACTTATGGAGGTGGAATAATAGGACAAGCTGATGCAGCCAGAATGGCTTTGGCTAGGGCACTAGTTAAGTTTACTGGTAGTGAGGAATTAAAGAAGATATATAGGGCTTATGATAGGACAATGTTAGCTGGAGATCCTAGGCAGACGGAATCAGAAAAATGGATGAGATATAGCGCCAGGAGATGGAGGCAGAAATCATACAGGTGAATTGAAATGATGATCCCAATTAGATGCTTTACATGCGGTTCATTGATTGCTGATAAGTGGCAGCCATTTATAACAAGAGTTAACGCAGGGGAAAATCCAGCGAAGGTTCTTGATGAATTAGGCGTGAAAAGATACTGTTGCAGAAGAATGCTTTTATCTCACATAGATATAATTAATGAAGTGATACATTACACTAGACCAATTTGAAAGGGTGAGCAATTTGAGCGAAAAGGAAGAAAGAGAAGGGGAATTAACTGAGGCAGAGAAAGAGGAGTTGAAAAAATCCGAAAAAGGTACAATAATAGAGTTATTAGTCCCAGTAGAGACTTATCTTTCAGCTGGAGTTCATATAGGTACCCACAGTTGTACTAAATATATGCAGAGTTTCGTATACAGAGTAAGAGCAGAAGGACTGTATGTATTAGATGTTAGAAAGATAGATGAAAGATTAAGAGTAGCTGCTAAGTTCTTATCAAGATATGAACCACAAGATATAATTGCAGTAGCTAGTAGACCTTACGCATATAGGCCAGTCCAAAAGTTTGCAGAAATTGTGGGAGCTAGAGCATTAGTAGGTAGAATAATACCGGGAACTTTTACAAATCCATACTTATCAACATATACAGAGCCAAAGGTGTTATTAGTATCCGATCCTAGAACTGACACTCAAGCAATAAAAGAAGCTGCTAAGGTAGGAATACCAATAGTTGCCTTTGCCGATACTGATGCTAAAATTGATTATATTGACCTCATAATACCTGCAAATAACAAAGGTAGAAAATCATTGGCACTACTATATTGGGCGTTGGCTAGGCAAATACTTAGGGAGAGGAGAGTAATTCCTCCAGATGGTGATTTGTCAGTACCCGTAAGTGAATTCGAGATGAGGCTTGTTCAATGAAGAGGTTACCAGCAGTTGCGGGTTCTTTTTATGAATCAGATCCAAAGAAACTTAAAGCACAGATCGAATGGTCATTCAGACATAATATAGGTCCAGGGAATATTCCTGAACAATCTAATAAGGAGAAGAAAAGAGATAATCTATTTTTTGTTGTACCCCATGCGGGATATATTTATAGTGGACCTGTCGCAGCTCACTCGTATTTCCACTTAGTTTTAGAAGGTAAGCCAGATGTAGTAATAATATTAGGCCCTAACCATACAGGTTTGGGTTCTTATGTTTCAGCCTGGCCTAAGGGAGAATGGGAAACTCCATTAGGTAGTGTGAAAATAGATGAGGAAATTTTAATGCAATTAGTAAGGGAATCTGAGGTAATAGACTTAGATGAGAAATCGCACTTATACGAGCATTCAATAGAGGTTCAATTGCCATTTTTGCAGTACTTTTTTGATGATAACTTTAAGATAGTTCCAATTGTTATTATGATGCAAACTCCCGAGATTGCGGAATTCCTAGCTGATGCAATTTATAAGGTTATCCAAAGGAATCCGGACAAGGATATAGTAGTATTAGCAAGTAGTGACATGAATCATTACGACCCACATGAGATTACGGTGAAGAAGGATGAGGAAGCAATAGAAAAAATCCAGCAATTAGATTATAAGGGTTTATATGAGGTTGTAGAAAATAAAGATGTTACTTTATGTGGTTATGGTCCTATAATGGTTAACCTAATCCTAGCTAGGAAGTTTGGTAAAAAAGCCTATATCTTGAAACATGCAACTTCTGGTGATACCTCGGGTCCTAAAGATTCAGTTGTGGGCTATCTTGCAACGCGATTTGGAAGTTAAAGTTCCGTTTCTCGGAATCCCTCTTAAAGGGGTAAACAATCCAATTTTGGTACTTGACGGAATCATAGAGCCATTAAAGATTTTTGTGAAGACTGAGGCAATAGACCAGTTTATAAGACAATTTAATGAGGCAATTGGCTTTCAGTGCGTTAGAAAGGAGGAATATTGGGATTCCTCTGTTCCTTTCTCTTCTTATTATATTTACATTACTGAGAAGTTGGCAAATGATGCGGCAAAAAATTGTGAGGTCCCAATAAGTGAAGAAGAGAAATTTGAAATTCTTCACTTGGTAGATGAGGCAATATTTCCCCAAAACTCTTTAGTTAAGGCACTTAGAACTTCGCAACAACTTAATTCTCCCATCCTCTTTAGAGATGGTGAAGAGCCAATTAGGCTTCAATATGAACCAATTAAAATAAAAGTAGTTTCATCATATCCTTTTGATGGTAATCCTAAACACTTAGATAATTCGTTAATTCATTTAACTGGTATTATTCCAGTTGAATATGCTGAGAGTAAAACACGAAATTTAATAGAATTTGAAAATGGGCTATGGAGTGCTATATATTCTTTACCGTATTTACAAATAAATAATTGGAAATGGATATGGGATCTAAATTGGCTTACGATTATAGAGTTCTCAAATTAGGTGGAAGTCTAATCACGTGCAAAGATGTCCCTAGGTGTATTAGATTAGACTTACTGAGAAAAGTTTCAGAAGAAATTAGGAAATTCATTGATGAAAATCCTAACAAAAAGATTGTACTATTACATGGTGGTGGGAGTTTTGGTCATTATGAGGCATCAATATTTAATGATAGCAGAACTGTAAGGACTTCTGAAGCTATGCAAGAGTTAAATTATATGATAACCAAACAACTGTTAAAAGCCGGTATTAACGTTATTAGTATTCCCGGAAAGTTCTATACTTTTGATACAGTGCTAAATGCCCTAGAGAAGGATCTTGTGCCCTTAATATACGGAGATATTAAATTTGATGGATCGATAGTTTCTGCAGATGATATGAGCATAGATGTTGCAAAGAAGCTCAATGCTAGATTACTTTTCGCAATTGATAAGGCAGGAATTTTAGGAAGGGATGGAAGAGTCATAAGCGAGTTAAGTAGTATAGATGAGGTTGGTAGATTTTTACAAGAGAATTATTATGATGTTACCGGTGGAATACTTTCTAAGATAAAAAAGATATTTGAAAACAATTTGAATGCAGTGATTTTTGATGGGAGTAAAGCTGGAAATATATATTTAGCATTAAAGGGATATAATATAGGTACTTTGGTAAGAGGTAATCCGAATGCCTGATATAGTAAATAGGAAAGTAGAGCACGTTGAAATTGCCGCTTTTGAAAACGTAGATGGTTTATCTTCATCAACCTTCTTAAATGATGTAATTTTAGTTCATCAAGGATTTCCGGGTATATCATTTAGTGAAATAAATACTAAGACAAAGTTTTTTGGAAAAGAGATAAGTGCGCCAATAATGGTAACCGGGATGACAGGTGGAAGGAATGAACTAGGAAGAATAAATAAGATTATAGCGGAAGTTGCTGAAAAATTCGGAATACCTATGGGAGTAGGTAGTCAAAGAGTTGCAATAGAGAAGGCTGAAGCTAGGGAAAGTTTTACAATAGTTAGAAAAGTTGCCCCTACTATACCTATTGTTGCTAATTTAGGGATGCCACAACTAGTTAAGGGATATGGCTTGAAGGAATTCCAAGATGCTATACAAATGATAGAGGCTGATGCAATAGCTGTTCACTTGAATCCAGCTCAAGAAGTATTTCAACCAGAAGGTGAACCGGAGTATCAGATTCATGCTTTAGAAAAGCTGCGAGATATCTCTAAGGAGCTATCTGTGCCGATTATAGTAAAAGAAAGCGGCAATGGTATTTCAATGGAAACTGCAAGACTTCTTTACAGTTATGGCATAAAGAATTTTGATACTTCTGGACAAGGAGGTACTAATTGGATAGCAATAGAGATGATAAGAGATATTAGAAGAGGGAATTGGAAGGCGGAAAGCGCAAAAAAATTCTTGGATTGGGGTGTGCCAACTGCGGCGTCGATAATGGAAGTAAGATATACAGTTCCAGATGCTTTTTTAGTGGGTAGTGGAGGTATTAGGAGTGGGTTAGATGCAGCTAAGGCTATAGCTCTAGGTGCAGACATTGCTGGAATGGCATTACCAGTGTTAAAAAGTGCGATAGAAGGTAAGGAAAGTTTAGAACGATTCTTTAGAAAGATAATATTTGAATTAAAAGCTGCAATGATGCTTACTGGTTCTAAAGATGTTAATGCACTAAAGAAGACTAATATTGTTATTTTAGGCAAACTTAAAGAATGGGCCGAATATAGGGGGATAAATTTATCTACATATGAGAAAGTTAGAAAGAGAGAATAAAATGAGTGATGAGTTAAGTTTATATTTTAATGATATAATTAATAATGTAAATTTCTTGATAAAAAATTTTGTAAAGAGCAATGTTAGAACGCTCGAGGAAGCGTCGTTTCATTTGTTTACAGCTGGAGGCAAAAGACTTAGACCTTTAATTCTAGTTTCATCATCAGACTTAATTGGCGGAGATAGGCAAAGGGCATATAAGGCAGCAGCAGCCGTGGAGATTCTTCACAACTTTACTCTGGTCCATGATGACATAATGGATAGGGATTACTTAAGAAGAGGATTACCAACTGTTCATGTAAAGTGGGGTGAACCATTGGCAATACTTGCGGGGGATTACTTACACGCCAAGGCGTTTGAAGCCTTAAATGAGGCACTAAAAGGTCTTGATGGAGATACGTTTTATAAAGCCTTCTCTGTATTTATTAATTCTATAGAGATAATATCGGAGGGCCAAGCAATGGATATGTCATTTGAGAATAGGATAGATGTAACTGAGGAAGAGTATCTCCAAATGATAAAAGGAAAGACTGCAATGCTATTTTCATGCTCAGCAGCATTAGGCGGTATAATTAACAAGGCTAGCGATGACATAATCAAAAATTTAACTGAATATGGATTAAATTTAGGGATATCATTCCAAATAGTAGATGATATTTTAGGGATTATTGGAGACGAAAAGGAATTAGGGAAACCAGTTTACAGTGACATTAGAGAAGGTAAAAAGACAATTCTAGTTATAAAGGCTTTAAGGGAAGCTACGGACGATGAAAAGACAATTCTGGTCTCTACTCTTGGGAATAGAGAGGCTAAAAAGGACGATCTTGAGAGAGCATCAGAAATAATAAAGAAGTATTCATTGCAATATGCATACAATTTAGCTAAAAAGTACTCAGATCTAGCGTTAGACTACTTACGTAAAATTCCAGTTTCCAATGAAACTGCTGAAAAGGCTTTAAAATATCTAGCACAGTTTATCATTGAAAGGAGAAAGTAAATGAGAATATCGGGAATACTCCTTTCAATTTTTATATCCTTTTTCATAAGCTATGCTACAACAATCTGGGTAATAAGACAAGCAAAAAAGGCTGGACTTGTAGGTAAGGATGTAAATAAACCAGATAAACCAGAAATACCCCTAATGGGCGGGATAGGTATAATAGCTGGGTTTATAGCTGGATCCTTCTCCTTATTACTAACTGATGTAAGAAGTGAGAGAGTAATTCCCTCGGTAATACTTTCCTCATTGCTTATAGCATTTCTTGGGCTTTTAGATGACATATTTAACGTTAGGCAATCAGTAAGAGCATTTCTGCCGGTTTTCGCGTCAGTTCCGTTAATAATTTACAGCGTTGGACATTCCATAATATCCATTCCATTTATAGGTCCAGTAAATTTCGGAATATTATATTATGTCATAATAATACCTTTTGCACTAACAATAACATCTAATGCCTTCAATATGCTGGAGGGTCTAAACGGGTTGGGTGTAGGTATGGGGATTATAATGTTATCTGCATTAGCATATATAGGGCTAACTCATAGT
This sequence comes from Sulfolobus sp. E5-1-F, assembly GCF_009601705.1. Taxonomy (NCBI): domain Archaea; kingdom Thermoproteati; phylum Thermoproteota; class Thermoprotei; order Sulfolobales; family Sulfolobaceae; genus Saccharolobus; species Saccharolobus sp. E5-1-F. Next base: position 2,138,301 of record NZ_CP045687.1, read on the forward strand.
GGTCCTACGTATCAAGCTGGCTTAATAGCACTTTCAGCAACTTTTTCACTAGTAGCGTTTCTCATATTTAATAGATATCCTGCCAAAATATTTCCGGGTAATGTTGGTACGTATTTCATAGGAGCATTGATAGGAGCCATAGGAATTGCGGGCTTCATGTATACTGCGTTAACGATTCTCTATATACCATATGTTGTGGAGTTCATATTAAAGTTAAGAACAAGCTTCAAAGGTGTATCGTTTGGCAAAGTGGACTCTAATGGAAGATTATATTGGGATGAAAAGCCTCACTCATTAACACATGTAGTAATGAAAATGGGAAGATTTAAGGAGTATCAAGTGGTTATAATTTTATGGGGAATAGAAGCAATATTCGCAATAATAGCTGTGATTCTGCAAAGTACAACAATAGTAATATAGTAGAACTCTTGGCCTCTATCAATACTCTTAAAAATCATTAAAAGAAATATATAGATGGGGCCAGGGAGGGTGGGGGATCTCGCCAATCCCTGTGACCCGCATGGCGTAATGCGGGCACCAGTAACTCCTACTCTATGGTGTCTCCTATCTATAGGTCCCAGTGGAGCGATGAAGGCTGCCCAGCGGGGCTTGGTGGTCGTGGGCTTCCTCTCCGGAGGGAGGGGAAGTACCACGTTAGCTGGGGGAATCGGTGAGGCCCGGAAGGGAGCAGCCGTGCCCGGACGCCAGCGTTCGCTGGTCAACAGCCAGAGTAAAACTGGGGTAAGCCTATAGATAGGTAGGCCATGGAGTAGGGGGTCTGGCCCCATAAAGCATAAAAGGGATAAAGCATACTATTAAAGTAGTGCCGAGGTCGCCTAGCCAGGTAGGGCGGCGGCCTGCTAAGCCGCTGGGGATTCTCCCCACGCGGGTTCAAATCCCGCCCTCGGCGCATATCTTCCATTTCTATTTTGGTTAAACTCTGAGTGATAAGATGGCGGTAGCTAAATATGAGAGTGAAAGTGAGTATATAACAAATTGTAGGAGAAGGTTGTTAGAATACTTAGCAAAGAGTGCTCTGTATGTTTTTCTCAATAAATGAATAGCCATTTTGAAGACCAAGAAACAATCTCACCTTGTCTTTATCAAAAGAGTAAATCATTTATAGCCTTTAGAAACTATTATTAGAGGGGGCCGTAGTCTAGCCTGGACTAGGACGCCAGGCTTGGGCCCTGGTGATCGCGGGTTCAAATCCCGCCGGCCCCATATCGCGGGTTTGAAATTATGACAAGAGATAAAGCAAAAGCACTTATTACAAATTCAATGAAAAGAATAAAGGTGAGCCTGTTTTACCTTGAGAATGACATGATCGAAGAGGCTCGTAAAGAAACACAAAAATCTTGGAGGCAAATAATGTCATCGCTGCTGATCCTAAATATATATAACAAAGAGGAAAAACAAATTACACAATATAACGTGCCTAGGTCAAAGATTTTCAGCGTATCAAAGTCACTAGAAGATAAGGGCTTTAGAGATCTTGTTAAAATCTCATCAATGTACTTTTCTTCCTTGCAAGATTTGCCTAAAAGTGAGATAAAGATTCTTATAATCACCTTAATTAAAGAAGAGATAGAACACATTAAGGAATGGTTTAGGATAATATGGGATGAGAAATTAGATGAGGAGTTAAACGAGATAAAAAAGAAAGTAATTAGTAGCTAATACTACTTTTTATAAAACTTCTACTTACGTTAACCGAAGATAACTTTTTAATCCATTATTAGTATTTTTATTACGCCGGAGTAGCTCAGTTGGCAGAGCGCCCGGCTGTTATGCCGGGTGCAGAAACCGGGTGGTCGGAGGTTCGAGTCCTCCCTCCGGCGCTATTTTCCTATCACATGCTCACTTTGGAAATACTAGATAATTGTTGGATAAAACTAGTAATTACAATTTACTATTAATTATTCTTAAAGCTACTTTCTTACGCCTAAACGTATTGTGTACTCACACTAGAGCTACATTTTTAAGTTAATAAATACCTTATTCTGATCAACTTTCTTCCTCATCATTTGTTGAGAAATTATCATGAAGTAGCTCTTTTTGGAATAATGAAGTTGTTTTAGATAATAAGAAGTTCACTTATGAAAACAGATATAATACCGGATACAAATATACCATCAAACGTGCCCATTCCACCTATGCTAATAACCTGAGGCCTTGCCTCATTAATAATTTTTCTTAGGTTAAGTAAATCTGCACCTATTAATGTACCTAATACGCTACCTATATATGCAGATAAGGGTATAAGAATGTGAAATTTATAGAAAAGAATATAGCTGGTTATTACTGAAAATACGCTAGGTATTATGGGATGCATTGCAACTCCAACTCCTCTGATCACCCTAGAGAAAATCTTTGAAACAATAATCACAACTATTATATTCATTATAAAATATATAATATAGTCACGTAATTCATACATTAAAAACAGCGATATTGCTGAAGGAATCAAGGCTCCACCCAGATTTATGGCTACTAATGTATTCATATTGCGTCTAGACATATGTGGTATGAAGATGGGAAACCCAAAGATGAATATAACTTCTTCCTCTATTGTGATAGCCTCCTTTTTTACTTCTTTCAAAACTAAGTTAAAAGGGCTACTAAATAGACTTAGAAATGAAATAGTAATTGAGACAAGTATTGCAATATCTCTATTAATTCCAACTATTGAAAAAAGCTGGGAAAAATATCCTGCAGATATCAAGGCCATAATGAGGCCTAACAAAAAGTATAATATAGATCTAAAGAGACCTCTAAAAGGCGAGAGAACAATTATTCTTTTCAAAGCATATTACACTCCTTATTTGCCTTAATATAATCTTCCCAAGTATTTATGTTATATAATCTCTTCTTTACTTCAATATCGGCATAATTTGAAAAATTTAACCCAATCCAATACGAGACGCCAAGGTAATTCCCATAACTTTTGAGACTACATACATCAAAATTACACTTGTCGATTAAAGTTTTTATAACACTATCTTCTATGAACGCTAGATCGATAGGCATAACTAGTAGTGGTGGTTTTAGATTATCAACTACATATTTGATATCGTTTTCATAACTAATATCTGGTGTAGGAAATATTTTGAAAATAGAATCTTTAAATATTGGAAATAACGGATGGGATGGACTAATACCTAAGTATACCTCATCACATATCTTATTTACTGCGTCAAAAACCCATGAAATTAACGGTTTACCACAGACCACTAAAAAGGGCTTGAATAACGTTATCCTTTTACCCTTTCCCCCAGCTAAGATAATTGCTTTCAAATCTGACCAATTCCTCCTCGAAGTCTTCATTAAAAGTTCCAACTCCCTTAATCTCTAAAACTGGATCTCCCTTCTTAATCTCACCTATTACGTATGCCTCACTTATTTTCTCAAGAATATTTTCAGGATGACTAGATATTGCAATAAAAGATCCTGAGGAAATTAGTCTTAAAGGATCAATATTCAGAGCCTTAGTTATAATTTTCGTCTCATATCTTAACTCAATCTTTTCTAAATCACTAGAAACAGTGTACCCGGTAGCTTTTGCAATCTCAAGCAATGCTTGCATTACTCCTCCCTCTGTAGCGTCATGCATTGCAACTACATAATCTAAAATACTTAAAGCTCTCTGTTGGACTATTATGTCCTTCTTAAAATTCTTTGCATTTTCAATAACTTTTTTACTCACGCCCTTTTCCAATAACAATTCGCCATAATCTTTAGCTAAAATCCATGTTCCCTCTATCCCTGGGCTTCCAACAAGTATAACTTTCATACCCTCTTTTACATTCTTGTAACTCAAAAACTTATTAGAAATACCCATTGCGGTAGTAATTATAATGTCTTGTTTAACATTACCAGTAACCTCTGTATGACCACCTACAACTTTACAGCCTATTAAGTTACACGCTTCTGATATTTCAGAAATTATACCATTTAGGTGGGAAATATCTGAAAGTAAGATAACGTTGTTTACCCATCTACACTGAGCTCCTTTCATATTTATGTCGTTACATGCAACGGCGATTGAAAGGAAACCATTATCACTCTTAGCTTCAGTAATAGGATCTGAATGCACGATCAAATATTCGCCTTTTGCCTCGAGAACTGCAGCATCTTCACCTATCGATGGACAAGTGAGACAGTCTCCTATTGGTAAATTATAAATAAATTTATTGATAGAAACTTTACCGAAATTCACATTAACTATTATAAAATAATTAGCATATATGAGTAATGTTGCGGTAGAGGTCAAGGATTTATATAAAAATTATAAAAACAAAGAAGTACTAAGGGGGATCTCATTTACGGTCTATAAAGGAGAAATATTCTCGTTGCTAGGTCCTAATGGAGCAGGAAAGACAACAACTGTGAAAATACTTTCTTGTGTAATAAAACCAACTAGGGGAGATGTTACGGTATTAGGATATAAGGTACCGAAGGAGTGTGGGAAGATTAGAGAAAAGATTGGAGTAATGCCCCAAGATTACCAAGGTTTTCTAGATCTAACTGTAAGGGAGAACATAGAATATTTCGTTAAATTATATAATGGAAATAAAACGCAGGTAGATGAGTTAATTTCACTATTAGACTTAAGTGAAGTGAAAAATCAAAAATTGAGATACTTATCCGGGGGGTATATGAGAAGAGTAGGTCTTGCATCAGCATTTGCTGGTAATCAAGAAATTTTATTTTTAGATGAGCCAACTGTGGGTTTAGATCCTAAGGCTAGAAGAGAATTTTGGGAAATCATAAGGATGATGAAAAATAAAGGAGTAACAATCTTCCTAACAACACATTATTTGGATGAGGCACAAAAGCTATCAGATAGGGTTGCAATACTCTATGGGGGCAAGCTGATTAAAGTTTCCACTGCAGCAGAGATTATAGCAGAATTTAAGACTACTAATTTAGAAGACGCTTACCTAGAATTGATTAAGTCTTTAGAGAATGGTGAGAATGATGAATAGGATATTATTAACAGTTTCTGCATTGGTTAAGGATAATTTAAGGAATAGATTTGTAATCTTCTGGATAATTATATTTCCTATTATCATAACGTTACTATTCGGTCTCGTATTTGGGGGGTTTAGTAGTTATTTTCACGTTACTGTTGCAGTTGAGGGAGATTATGGTCTAGCTAAGTATCTTAATTCTACGGAGATATTCCAGGGAGTAACAAACGTAAGTTTAAACTACGCAGTAGAGCATGATTATATTTACGTTAAGGTGAATGGGAATAATTTCACAATATATACTAGTAAGCAAAATCAAGAGTTTGTGCCAGTATTAGAGTCAGTTATTGAACAATATTATCAAAAAGTTAATAATACACGTGACTTTACAGTGTTACAAATATCAAGCTATACTTATTATTATTATTTGATATCTGGAATAATAGGGATAATATCACTATCTAATGGAATACTTAGTACAATAGGAGTTTCGGCAAGTTATTTTAGAGATAGAATAATCGAAAGGCTAGCTACATCTCCATTGAAGAGTTATGAATGGGTTATCTCACTAATAATCTACGTGATCATTATAACACTAATTTCTACGGCTACAGTAATAATTTTGGGAATTCTATTTGGTTTTATACCAATAATAGGTATAGAATTCTTAGGATTCTTAGCAATTTCAACCTTATTATTTGGTGGTCTAGGAGCGATAATCTACGGATTAACACCAAAGGATAAGATATTTCTTTCAGAGATAGTGGCTAACGTTTTAGTATTTCCACTGATGTTCTTGAGTAATGCTTTCTTCCCTCCTAGTGTATATCCACCAATAGTAAGAACATTTGTCGAATACCAACCATTATCTGTAGTTATAACAATTATACGGGATTTAATAGTATATGGTGTATCACCAAATCCCATACTGGTCTCTATAGTGTCCCTCTTAACTATAATTTTCCTTTATACCGGAGGTCTGCTTTTGAAGTTAAGAGAAATTAGCTAAAACCAAGGAGGGTTAGTCTTATTAAGGAAGCTTAATAAACCCTCTCTTGCTTCCTCACTCTGGATCTGTACAGTAAGATCATTGAAAGCTTTATCAATATAATCTCTAAATGGTCTAAGCATATTTCTTTTTATATACAAAGTTGCAGAAGGCGAAGAAATTGATAATTCTTTAATCAATTCGAAAGTTGCCTTATCAAAATCGTCATTAACAATATGTACTAGGCCTATAGATTTAGCCTCATTCGCATCAATAACTTCACCTTTCATTGCTATTCTTTTAACGTTATTATAACCTAATATAAATTGACCAATCGATGATAGGACTGGGGGGAATAAACCTATTTTTACACCTGGTGTTGCAAAAACTGCCTTGGATTCTGATATCACGTAATCTGACAGCAATAGTAGCTCCATGGAAGCCCCGTAGGCTATCTTTTTTACCTGAGAAATAACTATTTTATTTATATCTAGCATTTTGTGAAATACCTCCCTCATGTAAGTGAAGAATGTAACTGCGAATTCACTATCATTAGAAGCTTTAATCAGTTCTCTGATATCTGCACCCGCACCAAAGTTATCTTCTCCCCTAATAATAAGAAATCTTTTACTCTTGTTCTCATTTATTGTTGATAAAGTATCTATCATCTGTGTCATGAACTCAACATTAAATAAATTATATTTATCTTCTTTTGGGTAAAATTTCAATAAAATATAGTTATCATATTCATAAACTTCAATAGGCATATTGATAGTAAATATAACTTAATAAATAAAAATCTATCGCATAACTTTACTTAACTCATCCAAAATGTTTTTCACTTTTCGTTTATCTTCATCGCTTAATTTTTCTAGATTCTCGACTATATATCTAGCAGAGAATTCTAATTGCTCTATTGCTTCCTTAACTTTATCCTCCTCTGACATAGCTCCAATAGCTCTTCTGCCCTCTTCCGTCAATTCGTAAAACTTTTTCCATCCGTCAATTTTGCTAATTCTTATCAAACCTTCAGCTTCCAGAGCGTCTAATGCAGGATAAACAGATCCGGGTGATGGTCTCCACATACCATAACTTGTCTTCTCGATTTCATCCATAATTTGAGCACCGGTCATTGGCCCCTTAGATAATACATATAATATAATCCACTTTAAGCCTCTTCTCCTATGCCAAAACATTAATACTTACTTATTATATTAAAGCTTTTAAAGCTAAAGTGCCAAAAATGGAAAAGCTCAGAAAAAATTACAATGGCTTAAACTCCTTTTCAACTAGTTGTGCCATCTTATCTGCACAATCTTTTATATCACTAAGCATCTTGCCTTTAAGCTCATTGTAATCTCTAGCCTTGTATAAATATCTTGGTCTTCCAGCCTTATTACCAGGCTCCTTTATCCTCATTACTAATCCCATTTCAAGTAACTTATTCAAACTTCTATTAATTGAAGCTTTAGAAAGCTTAAGATCACTTTCCAATTCTTCAGTACCTCTAGCATCGCCTTTCATTAGCGCTAATAATACCGTGACATCAGTTTCCGATAGACCATAGCAAAATGACAAAATATCTACTAGACCAGCATCCTTTCCAGATGGTAACTTTATTCTAGTACCCTCACTTAATTGGGTTTCCGACATTTATCTCACTAATAAAGAATCTAACAAGTCACATATAAAAATTTTTTCCAACCACAGTAAGGTAACTATTGAATCTATAAACCTCTAATGCAAGTATTATACAAAAATAATTAGCATTAAGTATTACTAATATACTTTGGATATAAAGCATTACTACATCATTCTCACTTATGTACTAGTATCTATTATTTACAGAGATAAGTAAGATTTATATATTAGATTAGTAATAGAGTATTATGGTGAATAGAATGGCAGTAGAAGAAATAGTAAAAGTATCAAGAAACTATCAAGTAACAATTCCTGCAAAAGTAAGGCAGAAATTTCAAATCAAGGAAGGAGATTTAGTTAAAGTAACTTATGATGAAAGTGAGGGAGTAGTGAAAATACAATTATTGAAGGAGCCTTGGAAGTAGTTTTTTAAATACTTTCCCCTTTTTTTTCTTTAATGTTAGTGGATTCTCACGCTCATATTGATGTCGAAGACTTTGATATGGATAGGGATTTTATAGTAAATGAATGTCGAATTCTAATAGTAAACGCTGGTGTTGATCTCAAAAGTAATTTAAAAACACTTGAGCTAGCTAAAAAATATAGTAATATTATCCCGGCTATAGGTTTCCATCCTGAGTTTGTGAAGGACAAGATAAATGAGTTAGATAAATGTATTGAACTAGTAAGATATGCGAATATAATAAGTGAGGTTGGTTTAGATTACTTTTGGATAAAGGAGAATGAACTCAGAAGAAAACAAATTGATATTTTAGAGAGATTCTTGCAAATAGCTGAGAGAGAAGAAAAACCGATAATAATCCATATAAGGGGAGGAATGAAAGATTTCTTGGAAATAATTACCTCATTCAAAAAGGTAAAATTCGTGATACATAGTTTTGAAGGAAGTGTAAAGATAGCTAATAAAATAATAGAACTTGGTGGATTAATCTCAATTCCTCCAATAATAGTAAGGGATAAGGATAGACAAATGGTTGTTAAGGAAATTCCTCTGGATTTTATTCTTACAGAAACTGATTCACCGTTTATGGGTCCTGAAAAAATGAGTAGAAATAAACCCTGCAATGTAAAGGTTGTTATAAAACAAATTAGCCAACTAAAAAGGGTAGAGGAAAAAGAAGTCGAAGAAAAAATATACAAGAATTTTCTGTACTTAATTTATGGTCCTCTTACAGCAAGCTAGCAGAAACATAGATATTATAAAACCTAAGGTTGGAATATAATATCTAGGTTCTGGTGCAAGCCACGCTAACATTGAAGATGAGAAAATTGCCATTAATAACATAGTAAGCGAAAGACCCAATATTAGAATTCCACCTATTGCCATTGGTTTATCTATCCTCTCCATTGCATCTCACTATTCTATACTAACTTAATTTAGGTTAAAAAGTTTTACTGTATATGAGAAAAATCAAAAATAATTAAAAAAAGAAATTACCTTCACTTACTTATGTTCATCTTCTGGTGCAAAATAGACAAATAAGAAGAATGATATAAAGCCTATAAAGGCACCCACAGTAAATGGTAAAATGTAATTAACAGCAGCAGCATGTAGTGTCTCCATTGTTAATTCCCACAGTAGTAATGCTATAGCTAAAATATAGCCTATACCCAATAATCTAAAGAAGCTGACCATAACTCTCACCCTTGTTCAACTAGAATCACACCCCATAGTCCCATTACGTATCCAGTTTGTTCCCCAGTTAATGTGTTCGACATTTTCATGAAGTTGTAATTATAATAAACTGGAGTTATTAGACCATATAGATATGCTGGCGCAGTAGCGTTAAAGGTGAAAGTAATGGTCTTATTGTACTGAATTGGTACTTCTTTGACTGGAGTTATACTTCCATTCCACCAGACAGCATATATTCCTACATAAACGTCAGTAACTGGGTATGGAGTACCAGTAGTTGAATAATTATACAAGAAATTATGATCATTATTAGGGGTTGGTATATAAATGTTTACGGTAACATTGGAGTTAGCTAACACTATAGCTGTAGGGCCCGGAACGGAATCATTAAACATTGCGTAGTTATTTGCGACAAGAGTAATGGATGGAGTCATTGTAGTATTATACACAACTATAGGAGGATTATACGGATCACCAACTAATGTACTTGTTTGTGCTAAATGAGTTTGTGCAATGTATTCACTGATATCAGTTGGATTCATATATCCTTGATATGGTAGTACTAATAATAATCCTTCCTGATAACTGAACCAAGGACCATTATACTCACTGTTTAGAAAGGCAAAAGCACCGCTAATATTAGGAACTACTACTGGTGCATATTGAACTAGACCAGGGACTATCTGAACATCATCGACGTGTGTAGCGTAATCTGGGTAGTAGAAATTAGCAGTAGCCATGTGTGGTGCACTATACATAGTTAAGTTAATGTACTGACCGGGATGTGCTACCATTATGTTATAATAAAACGGGCTTCCTAGCTCGTTAGAAGTAATACCGCCTCCATTTTCTTTTATGGCGAAATAATACTGATAAGCATATAATGTACCTTGTATGACTTTTCCCTCATTAGCTGCGGTATTAGGAATTATGGTCCCAGCTTGGACAGATGATGAATCGCCTCCTACGGTATATACTGCAGGTGCAGTCGCACCTATTACTATTGCGAATAGTATAATTACATATATAATCCAATAAAGTTCAAATTTTTCTTTCCTATCCACTTTAATCACCTCAAATAGACTTCATACTTTTAAGAGAACCAATAGCCGAAAAAATAATTCCAATTGTAAGAATAGTAATCCAAACCCAAGTTTGGGTAGTATACGTATCACTTGCAAAAACTAATGGAACAATGCTAACTACGATAAGTATTGCACCAACAATTGCTAATGCTATAGTCGACGCTAAACCTTTTTTACTAGTACTGTGAGCTTTTATAAACTTCAAAACTGGACTAGTAAACGAAATTGAAGATGGCCATTCTAAACTCATTGCTACCGCACCAGCAATTTGAGGCAATGATAGTCCCTCTAGTCTTACTAGTCTCCCTTTAACTAACGTTAACACCAGATTTAAGAACCATACTAAAGTAGCTAAATCGGCTATAATTGCACCAGCAGTTGCTATTACTTCAGCATCAATTAGCCCTGGTACTCTAGGATAAATCTCAGCTCTTCTTACTATCCCATAGAATCCTATTAGCTCAAATCCTACAATTAGGAGTGTAGTTCCTATCATATAACCAATGTAATGAACCCATGCCATTGCTTTTGAAAACCACATTCTTCCGCTTATCATAGTTATCATAATATATAATACTGCCCACGCGGCAGGTACTATAGAAAATAATATCATTGCATGGAAGTGTCCAACTATCCAATCCGTGTTATGAACTATTGCGTCAAAACTTATGGTTGCATTCGATATACCAGTAACTCCAGCTGCTATTGCTCCAGCAAACGAGGTTACAGCCCAAGCGGTTATAATGTTCCAATTTACGTTTGTGCCTTTAACAGTAGCCCATAGATTAAAGAATGTCATCATGGAAGGTATTACTACGGAATATGTTAGAACTTCTTGGAGAAACTTTAATGCTATGGGAAGATTGACCATGTATAAGTGATGGATAGGAACATTGTTAGAGAATATTAAGTATAATAGAGCAGATATTCTTCCCATTCTGTCACTATACAGTGGTTTGTTAGCTAACATTGGTATTAGTAAATATAATGCGCCTACTGCGGGAACCCAGGCCATGTAAACTACCGCATGGCCAAATATCCAAAACGCTATCTGATTCGCTATTGGATCTAATCCTACTACGTGATAAAATGCTAAAACATCCCATACATCAGCAGCTGTAACACCAGAATACCCTATCATGAAGATTAAGGTGACCATTAAGAAGAAAACAAGGGGGACCGGAAGTTTTTCTTTCATATTTTTACTAGCTAAGTAGTAATGATACACTATCCAGAAACCATCTATATAAGTGAAAGCATCCAGTAAGATCCAGCCCCAGAAAAACAATGGACTGGCAACATACTGAGAATAACCCGGTATTCCTAGTGGTGAGAGATAATACCATATTGTAGCGGAAAAGTAGTTATCAAAACCCGCCGCTGGTATAATTAAAATTGGCCCCTCCATAAACATCATTGAGATATTAACCGCAATAAAGCCGAGATTAAGCATCCACTTGGCTCTAGGTTCTATGTTTAGAAGCTTTATTGTAAAATAGATAAATATTGCATAAATAACTTGTTGGGCAAAACCGAATAGATCCCTTTCAGCATGTAATGTTATACCGGCATAATATTCTTGTGGTGTCAGAGGTAAGACGGCTGAAAGCCCCCAAGATGCTTCCACTAATCTTACCATTAATGAATCAATAACACCTAATAAACCCCATATAACACCTAAAACTAGCATTCCCATAACAATTCTAGTAGTCCAATCTTTATCAAGTTGGAAAAGATCAATAATTACGTCTTTTAATCCCATATCACTCATCTCTAACTATAAAAAGCTTCTTGTAAACTTAAATATTTTTCTTATAAACTCTTTGTAGGTTTATTTTAACAATGTTTGCAACTCTTTCAGTTTATTAGGTTAATTTAGCTTATTCTATATTATATGAAAAAAGAAGTAACTTACGCTATTACTGGAAAGATAAGTGCTAATTTTAAAAGTGAAGGCAACGGTTAACTAACATAGTATAAATCATAAGGATGTTCATTTATCTTTAACTTTAATTAAATGTTGTATGATTAGGCTGTTGGCAAAATGGAGATCTCACAATTTTTAATCTTTTTCAGACATTATCTTACATAACTGAAACATTTGGCGAAAGTAATATTAGAGAAATTCAGATTAAGTTCCAAGTAAACGAAATTATTATCCTAACTCAATTCTGCAATTTCTAGCCTTGTTAGTGGGAATGCGTAATCTTTATTGAAATGAGAAATGGAAAATGAGATGTTTTAGGTCGTTTTTATAATACACATGTTTATAAGGGATAAATTAGTAGGCGATAGTTGCTAAAACATTATATGTTACAATATTATCTATTTCCTATGCAAGATGAAAGTGAGAGGAGTCATGTTTTAAAGAGGCTAAAGGAAGCAGTAGATATTTTTGTATCTAATGAAAAGGCTTATCTCCTTATCCCTGAAATTAGAACTAACATTGGATATGCAGTATCTAACGCTATTAATGCCAATGACGTTGCAGCAATTCCAGGTAGGTTAACTGTAGCTTTCAAAAAGGTAATATACTGTATGTTGCCAGCCTTCGGAGCGTCTGACCATATTGCGAGGGTAATCCTCACCGTAATGAAGTATGATAAGAATCTTAGAAGTGCGATAAATTTGAAATATTATAGAGAAGTCATTGAGAAGTTACCAACCAATGATCTTTGTATATTTGATAGATCTTCCGAGCCTAAAGAAGTGAAATATAAAGAACACAGTACTATGAACTTCATGGTCGAGTTTTGTTATGGTAGATTGTCCAAGGTACCTACCTATATAGTAGATCTAGGTGACTTTGGTAAAGAGCCTTCACTCTTCATTCTAGATCAAGATCCAGTTATAGTAGTAAATAAATCTTTAGGATTATTGAAATATATTTCAGAAGATGTTCTTTAGTTGATTTCTACAATTTCTTAAATGCTCTATTATTTTTTGTATGTTATTTTGATCTATTTTTGATCTGTTATCATATAAGTAAAATGCTGTTTGCAATAGTTCTTGTAATATTTGCTTGGAGAGTTTGGCATTATCACCAAGAAGCTTAAGTGATTTATTCTTTATCTCTTCTAGTTCTTTCTTACCTTTATCTGTTATAACGTAGATCTTCTTTCCATTTTCAATTTTTACTTCTATCAAATCTTTTTCCACTAAGCCTTTTAAGACTGGATATATAGATCCGGTGCTAGGCCTATAAGAACCCTCAAATTTCTTCTCTATACTTTTTATAATCTCGTAAGTTCTCATTGGTCTCTCATTTAGGCATTCTAGGACTAGGTATTTCAGCGCGCCCTTTTTTAGCCTTTGAAAGCTAAACTTTGACATCACATGTAAAAATATTGAAACAAAAAATTAATATTTAATTGCACTAGACAAAGTAAGGATAATAGACGTTCTCCGGAATCATTATAATAAATGGTAAATTATAATCAATTTGCGAGTTAATATATTTAAAGTATTGATATGTGGCAGTCTCCGAGTATAGATAAATTTCACCAGAAATGTTTTCATATCTATAATGGGCATTAACTACTGGGTATCCCAATGGTAAATATCCTTCACTACCGCCATCTATCAATATTCCTGTTATATTATTCCTTACTATAGTAACTGGAGGTATGGGACCAATGTTGTAATTAATGGAATATGAGTATTCTTTAGCTAAATTGTATGTAATATATGCAAAATTTGGATATGTAATCCCTCCAGAATTTTCTTTAAGAGCTATAGTTATTTGTGAATTAGGTGTAATTGAGACAATTAAGTTGACATTATTAGGGTTTATTTGGGGATTTAAGAAGTACCAGAAGTAAGTGTAATTCATAACGTTATTAATCGGAGTGCCATTAATATTATAATCTAAGTTACCGCCACTGATCATCATTGAAATGCTTAGTACACTCTCTTTAGTTATATTCGAGATATTCAGAAATTCATCAATTGATGATTGGGACATCCACGTAGATACAGCTGGTTGAACAACAGGATAAATATCTCCACTTACATTATCTATATTATACGAAGCATCTATCTCTACTCCATTATATAATGTATAGTTATTGTATCCCGGGATAGGTATACCAAGCCATACTGGACTCCCGGAATATGGATTGATACCGCCAAAGCACACATATCCATAATTAATACTAGATGCTAAGAGATAACCAGTGAATTTATAGCTTATTAGTTGTAATTGTGCACCATTACTTTGTTGTATTGTATAATTGTGTTCTTTCATGAAGTAAATCATATCATACGTTACGTAACTTAGTGTTACATAATATGAACCGGGTGGTGCTACAAATATCTTACCTTGAGAGTAGATAAACGTTACGTTATAAACTGGCACAAGATAATTTACTTGATATGAAATGCCGAATTCTAAAGGTAAATAATAGGAGAACTGTGGCGAGTTAGCAGTATAATAAATTCCCGGTGTAGCCCCTTGAGAGACTGCTACAAAGACTTGAGTATAATAAGGAATTGCTATGTCAAAGTATTGGTACCTTGAAGTTAGATTAGCTATAATCGGAATTGTTCCATTTTCTGGAATAAATATTATTGAGTTTTGAATTCCGTAGGGTGTATATGATGCTGGAGTTGCCGATAGTAGATTCCAATTTGTAGGATCTAGATTTTTACCATATATGGGTGGGGTAACGAGATAATATAGATTTGATTTTCCCGGATATATTGTATATGGCGCATATATTCCAACTTTTCCTAATCCCGAAATATTAGGATACACTAACCTATCGTTTGCCGAAATATTATACCAATTGCCATCATTAAGTACTATTATACTCCAAGGATAATTATCAAGATTTATATATACGCCATTCTGCGTTATCGGAATGTTCGTATGGATAACCTCCCCATTAGGATATAATATATATGTTATAGCCAAGTGAGACGTACTGCTTGAAATTATCATTGGTCCTTGATAAGTGGGGATTACAGATATAGGAGTATTTTGAAGTTCTTCATGTATCTGTGAATACGCTATGTTAGACATTTTCGCATTTAATGAAGTTAAATAAAGAATTAGCCCTACAGATAATACTACTATTTGTATTATTATTATAGCACCTAATATTGATGATATTCCCTTTTTCATGTTAAGAATGTTAATTTTTAAGAGAAGGGAGGCCATTTTGAAACTACCATAAAGGATTTGTGGTTCATCGAATTTTCATGAATCTAATTCTCAGCCATTTGGTTTCACCAAATTCCCGCAAACTCATTCATTATTTTCAGTCCATTTAGTAGAATAAGCAGCGTGTGTTGCATTTATATCTAGCGTTACTTCTTTGGGATATAAGCTTGTATTGAACATTCACTATCTGGTAAGTGATAACATAGTGTTAACAACTTTTCTTTCATCATATAAAATAAACTTCACGGTTTATTTGAAACCGTTTGTATAACCTCTTTTTCTCATATCGGCTGTAAATTTTTAATTCATTGTTCTTTTTCTTTGTACGGTTATTGTTTTGTTATTCTCAGATCTTAAAGAAGTATAGCTATACTCATTATGAAATATTTTTTGTTAGTTTAAAATTGTAACTTGACAGAATTATCTGCTCTCTTCATTCTTCACTCTATACTCATATTTCTTCAACTCATAGCTATGCTCTCTAGATCTAAAAGTTCATAGTCTCTATGCAATTTTATTTTTATAAAGGGATAATTTTTTCAGATTGGTTATAAAGTCTAAGTTGTTAGTAAATATTCCATTTATTTTCACATTTTCCAATTTCCTATAGATGTCTAAATTATCAATATTATCTATATAAATTTTACCTTTATAGAATCTCAGATCTCTAATATTCTTTGGTATAAATTCTATCACAAAATAATCATATTCCAAAATGTTCATAGATGGTTTATCAACCCTATATGCAATTTTTATGTTTCTATTTTTTAGGTTATTAATTAATTCTATATTATTAGTAATTATAACACTATTTTCGCTAAGGATATTAATATCATGTATATATTGATCTGGTATAAAAGTTAGTACATTATTTAAAGGCCTATCATATACAATACAATTGTAATTTAATTTGAGAGCCCTTGTCACTTCCTCATTATTCTTAGCTCTTAAACAAACATCCATTTAATCACCTTAACTGTTACAAAAAGATTTAAATCTAGCATTTAAACGTGATTGGTAATACTTCCTAGAAATATTACTATAAATTAGTCTTTAAATTTCTCTTTTGCAATTTTTTCCGCAATGTCATAGAGCGTAGGGTACATTTCTTTTAATCCTTTTTCTAACGCTTCCTTGGCAATTCTGCTCATTTTAAATCCTGGTACTGTATGATATAGGTATTGAAGGACTAAAAATGCGGGATAGCTCCATACGCCTATTTTTGGATCCCTTTCAATATACTTTAACATCTCGTTCCTAATCTTCTCCTCTTCATGCAAATTTTCCTCCTTTTTTACACTTTCGTTATTGTTATCACTTTTTTCTTCATTATCACTTTTTTTCTTTTTCTTTAGTAGAAAATCTAGTTCGCTCATTCATTAATCACCTTCGCTAATTGCTGATAATAGATAGATAGCTTAGGTTTCTTTAATCTAACTTCCTCATATCTTAACGCAGGAACACCAAGTCTAGAAGCTTCAATGAATAATCTAGAGGGTGGTATTGTAATTTCTGTGAATTTCACTGATGATAGGTTATCGAGCTTAACTACCTTCTTTGAAAAATTTGTAAAAGAATACGCACTTTTCCCTATACTCTTCAATCTAGAGTCAAGGTTCTTTATTGCCTCCAAGGCTAAGGGTTGGGGAGTAATAGGTGAAATTATCCTATCGGCAACCAACATTGCTGATATGGCCAACGTACCCAGATTAGGTGGAGTATCTATAACTAAAAAATCGAAATGCTTTCCTATTTCCCTGATTTTATTACTAATCTCTTCCACATCTCCATTTAGCTCTAGCTTAAGTAGCCCTATATGTGCAGGAAAGACTTCTACATTAAAAATGTTCACGCTTTTTTCACCTAAAGGGAGCTCTTTAAGTTCTCTTTTCATTCCATAAGATACGGTTGCTCCTCCTTCCGGATCTAAATCTAGCAATCCTGTCTTCTTTTCTTTGCTTAAATAGTAAGCTAAATTTACTGAAGTAGTTGTTTTCCCTACTCCTCCTTTCTGATTTATTACTGTAACTATCATGTCTAGACTCTTCTATCTTTCAACATTTAAAAAGAGGTTTTACGCAATATTACCAGCTGGCCTAACATATTATAATGATAATATTTATATGCTGGTTTTTTAAAAAGTATAAGTATGTTTGAGAACCTATACAGCGCAATAATTTATTCTGATGAGTTTAAAAAAATATTATTAGGAAAAGGTGTAGATGGTCTAGAGATAGCATCAGCCTACATAGCATTCCTCTACGGTGATCTTCCAATAATTGGTAAGAATTTGTGTGCGGGATTCTTAAGAATGGGATTAGACGCTATTTATAGCGTAACGCCCTCTGGCAAAGTCTATTCATCCAAGCATAAGTTGTATCCAATTTCAAGGTATGGAATTAATGGAGTTTGCATTGATTGTAATGGCGGAAAAATAATTCTGAGAATTCGTAACGGTGGTTACGATCCAGAAGACTTGATAGAGTCTAAGAGTATAGAGAGTAGAGTATTCGTAAGTGAGAACTTTAGAGAGAAGAGTATGAAGATCATAGAGAAGACTTTAGATGTGAATAAGATGAGATTAACTGCTAAGAAAGAGATCATGGGAAGACTCAGAGCCGGTGGTATTCTTCATAAGATCCGATAAGGGCGCGTTCATCATTGCAATGATTAATTGAGTATACTGAATGGTTAGATTTTCCAAAAATTTTCTACTCTAAAGATTTTTAACGCTATCTGAATTTCGTTAAGTATTTTAGGTTATAGAAAGTACTATTGATGATGGATTCACTTAAACTCTTATCAAAGTACAACACTCTCACAAAGACTTTAGAGTTAGCAAAAGAGTATGCAAACAAGTTAGATTTGGTTTTTGTAATTCACGCATATTTTGAAAATGATATAATTTCAAATGTAGTAAAGAGTCTGGAGTCTAAAGTTAAGAATATATATGAAGAGTACAAGTTTGATAGAACTCTCTTTGTAAAGAATGCTGCTAAAAAATTAGGCATTAGAGAAGATGACTTTGCATATTATCCATATTACGCTATTCCAATTAGTCAAGAGACAGAAGTTAAATTTATAGATAATTCTACCATACCCCCTAAGGCTTTAATAACAAAAGGAGTTGTAAGATTTACGTTCATGGTGTATAGGAGTTTCCAAGAATTGGAATCTCACATAGCCTCTAGAGAAGATGAAGATATTGTTATAGAATTTGAAAATGGTAAAATCAAGTCACATAATAGGAAAAGGAACATATTTACTGATGCCAATGTTGTGAGTAAAATACTATCGTCCAATAAGGAAGTATTATTAAATTTAGCATTACCCGGAAACTATTATCTAATTCCTTCTCTCATATCTATGAATGTTTTTCCTTATGAAAATGAGGTATTAATAACTAGGGAAGGGGAGAGTCTTAATTTTAGGATACTTAATGGAAAGGCTTCTAGTGATAAAGTAATTATGGGAGAGACTTTACATCCCAGATTTAAGCTTGAACTATACTACGATTATAAATCTAAAAGGATTTTAAGGGAGGAAATAGCAAGAGGTTTAGCTTATAAAATTCCCTCATAGCTCTTTAACTGTAAATCTAACATATTCCTTTAACCTATCTCCTCTTAGATACATATATTTTAAAGGATCTATATCAACTATCATATAGCCTTCTTCACTTCCTAATTCTCCTACTACTTTGGGTATCACGATCCCATCTTGTCTCTGTTCTGGAACAATCGCTATACTCCTTCCAGGATAATCTGGTGGACTATACACATTTGCGTTTACTATTCCTATCCTATTTTCTAAGACTCTTATTCTAAGGAATTCATTCCAAATATCTAAACCGTTGTTTCTAATTTTGGAAGGTACCAAAATTATTTCGACTCCTTTAGAAAATAATTCTCTAGCTACTTCAGGGAAATCTATATCATAACATATTAAGATTCCAAACTTTATCCCTCTATAAGAAAAGAAGACTGCCTCATTACCGGGTATAAGTCTTAATCTTTCCTCATTAAATAGGTGAATTTTCTTCGCTATTCCTTTTAAGTTTCCACTATCATCAATTATTGGAGTGATTACTGATACTCCATCCTCAAATGCACCAGGTATAATATAAGCAGTGTATCTTTTAGCTAATTTTTGAAATTCACCCAGTGGAACATCATCTATATTTTTTATCCATTTTTCTGGTAATAATACTAGCTCTGCTCCTTCTTTTAGTGCATTTTCAGCTAATAAAATTGCTGACTTAACTTCTAAAGGTTGTATTACTCCAATTTTCAAGCCTCTTCTGCCTTAATTCCTTTTTTGCTACTCTCTTCTATTTTTCTTAGTTTTCTTAATATTCTTTCCTCTATCTTTTCCACTGCGTTCTTTAAAGCAACTATGGGTTCCCAATCTGTATCTTTGGCTACATAATCGCCTATTTTAGTAGTTACTCTTACCATCGCGGTATACAATTTTTTATTTCCTACACTACTTCTCATTTCCTCCTTAAACGATACCTTAAAGTTTATGACTTCTGTTAGCCTTTCTATTTTGCTTAGATATCTTTCGAGTATGTCATCTATGTTTGCCTTAAAATCTAAGTTCGATTTTAGCTCTTGAGGTATTTTCGCTTCGATAGGTATTGATAGTTGCATTCTTTCAGCTACTGCTTTAATAACATCTAGCCCACTTATTACACCACTCAGTCTATCGCCCTCCATAACAGGCATTCCAGAAATTCTAAATTTAAGTAATTTTTCTACTACATCTGTTAATGATTCCTTTCCATTTGCTGTTATGACAGGGTACTTCATAATTTCTTTAGCTGGCATGGCCATAACTCTTTCCTCATCCTTCATTATTGACTCTCTTTTCCTCCCACTTACACTATACAAAGCGTCAACTATATCTCTTGCACTTAAGATTCCAGTTAATCTATACTCTTTAGTTACTGGCAATCTACTTATATTATCTCTTATCATTATCCATCTAGCCCTGGCTATAGAATCATTTTCATCTATAGTGGTAGCCGGAGAGGTCATATACTCTCTTGCAGTCCTATTTTCTGGAATTTCACCAGCTCTCAATAAGTATGAGAGTAATGACTCTCTTGTTACAAAACCAATAAATTCCTTTTTGTCATTTACTACTGGTATTACTCTTGCCTTGGTGGTGTAAAATTTTGCAATTAATCTATTAATGTCCTCATCAATTTGCACGGTTACACTAGGACTCATAACATTTAACGCTTTAGTCTCTAGACTCACTCTTCTAGAAAGAAGATCTTTATAAGAGATTAAACCTAATAATTTTTTATCCTTAATAACGGGTATGGTCCACATTTTATTCTCTTTCATCTTAGAAATAATATCACTCAATCTATCCATACTATGCGCAATAAATTCTGGTTTGGTGATGAGTGTGTTATCTATCATACTAGATAAGTATTTTAAATTGAAAAATAAAAAAGTAGTGATATACTTTGCATAAAACAGCTTATATATGGACAGATGAATATTATAATTACTCGTTCCCAGATTATCATCCATTTAAATCATTAAGAGAAAGTATGACTAAGAGATTGCTGGAAGAAAGGAGTGCATTTCATTTTATCGCATTAGTTGAACCTAAGCCTATATCAGAAGAGGTTCTTCAGTTAGTACACTCTAAAGAATATTTAGAATTTGTAAAATATAAAAGCAAGGAAGGTCAAGGATACTTAGATGATGGAGATACTCCTGCATTTAAGGGTATATATGAGGCAGCATTGATAAGGATAAGTGGTAGTGTAAAGGCATTAGAATTAATAAAGGGTGGGGATTTTAATCACGCGATCAATATAGGTGGAGGTTTTCATCATGCAAAGAGGAATAGAGCAGCTGGTTTCTGTGTGTTTAATGATGTCGCTCTCATAGCCAAATTAGGTGAGAATACCTTTTCAAGAATAGCAATAGTTGATATAGACGGCCATCATGCTGATGGTACACAAGAACTATTGATTGATGATGATAAGGTTTTGAAAATTTCCTTACATATGTTTCATCCTAACTTCTTCCCGGGTAGTGGGGATGTGAACGAGATTGGTGTAGGAAAAGGGGAAGGGTACACTATTAACATTCCTCTACCACCTGGTACTGGAGATGATGGTTATCTTTTAGCATTCGATGAGATAGTAATTCCCGCTATAGAAAGATATAAACCAGAGCTAATCATCCTTGTAGCAGGTGGTGATTCTCATTTTAATGATCCTTTAGTTGAGTTAAAGTTGTCCACCCATGGTTATTTAGATGTAGTGACAAAGGTCCATCATCTAGCTCATAAATATTCCAGCGGTAGGCTTATAATGTTAGGCGGAGGTGGCTATAACTATGACGCAACTGCTAGAATTTGGACAATTTCAATAGCTGAGATTGCGGGCATATACGATCTGGAGTATGAAACTCTACATGATCCCTTCTCAACTAAATCATCTCAGTTCGTTATGGAAAAAATACGAAGCACTATCAATCAAATAAAGAAAATACATTCACTCACTTAACTAATATTATTGATGACGCTTTTCTAACCTTTTCTATTGCTTCTTCTACACTATTTCCAGTTGACAGTACTATACCCATTCTTCTCTTCTCATATGTAACGGGTTTACCGAACAATCTAACTTGCACACCTGGGATCTCCAATGCCTTCTCGACGTTAATAAATTTAGGTCCCCAAACATTTTCAGTTTGTGCTAAAATTACATGAGCTGCCGCTGGAGAGACTAACTTAACTTCTGGAATTGGAAGACCAATTGCACTTCTAACATGAATTTGAAATTCGTTTATATCACTACTAGCTAATGTAACTAATCCAGTATCATGGGGTCTAGGTGCTACTTCGCTAAAGAGAATTCTATTTCCGGTCACTATTATTTCAACACCATATATCCCTAAACCTCCTAATTCCTCTACAACTTTTTTTGCAATTCCCTTAGCAGTTTCTTTCACTTCTTGACTTACAGTAGAAGGATGCCAAGATTCAACATAATAATAACTTGGCCTTTTATGTTCTATCGGCTCTATAGTCTTAGTTATTATGCTACCGGAAGTCGAATAGTATCTATAAGTTAATACTGTTAACTCGGTATCTATCTTTACGAACTCTTCTACTATAACTCTTCTACTCTTACCTCTAGCATGAGATACTGACTCTCTATAAGCTTCTTCAACTTCATCAATCTTATTAACTAATACATGACCATGACCACTAGAACTCATCTCTGGTTTAATTAAGCAAGGAAAACCTATATCCTTACAAGCATGTTTTACTTCCTCCTCATTTTCTGCAAACGCGTATTTTGTAGTGGGAAGGCCTAGTTTTTCCGCAGCAAACCTCCTCAACTCTATTCTGTTCATGCATGCTTTCACTGCGTTTGCATTAGGAATAACTCTAAAGCCATTACTTTCAAGTTCAACTAGCGCATCAGTATTAATTGCCTCTATTTCGGCTATGATTGCATCCGGATTTTCCCTTTTCACAACTGCCTTAATAGCGTTTGGATTCATCATGTCTATTATGTACTTTCTATGTGCTACATGCATTGCCGGAGCTAGATCGTATCTATCTACTGCAATAACTTCTAGTCCCATTCTTTGTGCTTCAATAGCCATTTCCTTTCCTAACTCTCCACTCCCGAGTAGAAGAATCTTTTTTGAACCCTCAAATAGAGGAGTCCCAATTTCCATATACCAATTACTTAACTCTAGATAATAAACCTTCAAGAAGAGAGTAGAACCTAGACTGATCCTTTATCGTATTAAATACGCAAATCCAACCTTTAGGTACTCTACACTCGCCAGTAAATGGAAATACCACCATGCCATAATTGAAATATTTAGAATACTCAATAGTCTGGAGGTAATCATTTTTGCGTATCTTAGCCTCGATCACGACTTTATCTTCTACTATGAAGTCTGGTCTATTATGCCATCTGGTAAGAGTAAAATTATGGAGTGAGGGATATATTTCGTATTGTCTTTTTACCCTATAATGCTTGGTTATTAGGAGATTATAGATGAACATCTCAAATACCTCACCCATAAGCTTATTTATGGCAAGGGTTCTTTGTCTTAATGTAGGGTAAGCCATAAGAATATCTTCGTTTATCTCTACGTTAGCGAGCTTAGTCAAATACCGAAGCTTCTCCAAGAAGACGGACTCGTTACCTAAATGCTTAAATCTAACACCTTCTATCTTATTTCCGTTTTTATCAATTATCGAGATTAAATTTCCTTCTACGAATACTGTAATGTCTCCGTTTTCATCCGGAACTAAATATCCGTCCTTAAATGAGTATCTGTATAATTGCATAATTTGATTATTGTGGGTTAATTTTTATAATGTTCCATTGTCTATTATGTTGGATGTTAGTTACTATTACCGATGTTATTTGGGGAATAGTACTAAGCTTATGGGTAGCTATTGTTGTTCTGTATATTTCTAAATTGATTTCACGGAGATTCGGTGCATATGTAAGTAGAAAGGTGATACATATTTTAGGAGGAGGCGTTGTTGCAGTACTATCTCCATATGTTTTTAACTCTCCATTAGTACCAATACTCACATCTTATCTCCTTATGGTGTACTTGATAGCCATTAGAGTACTAAGAAAGGAGATGAGTTGGTTTATGGATAGAGAAAATTTAGGTGAAGTATTCTTTGCGTTCTCCTTTGGAACAATTCTTTTGTTGATGTTCTTGCTAGATCACAGTTATTGGAGGAATGTAAGTCTTATTTACGTTGCAATTCTTCCCTTAATTTTTATGTCTTTCGGAGATGGTATAACAGGGATAATAAGAAATTTTGTATACAAGAGAAGAGTTAAGGGATTTTGGGGATCGTTAGGGATGTTAATATTCTGCACTATAGTTGGCTACTATCTTCTAAATATACCCGGTTTGATAGCTGGAATCATAGCCACAATTGCTGAAGTCCTACCGTATATTGATGATAATATTTCAGTACCATTTTTGTCATTTCTAGTTCTTTATCTATTTATAAGAGTCCTTTAGCTTTCTGTATTTGTTGATATCAATTATACTAATACTTAAGTTGCTAACATCTACAACTATTACGCCATTGATTTTAACTAATTTGGTGTCATTCGGCTTTATATCATCAATCCTATGAAATTTTCTGATTAGTTCAATTGTTTTTCTTATTTTTGTCTTATCATTTACATTATCAAGTAGCTCATCTGGGATGGGTGGTATATAGAAAGATGGTACTGCAATATAGAATTTTGAGAACAAAGTGCTATATCTTAAAATTTTTAGCGAAATTCTACTTTTTAGATACTCCTCAGCGTTTATAGCATTTGAATTAGGTATATATCCATATTCTACTTCAATTCCCATATCTTCATCGCTAACGTAAACGTCAAGCAGTCTTCCATTTCTCTCATATTCTACGAATACTCTATAGCCTAGACTCTTGAAGTAAGCAGATAATATTAATTGAATACTAGAATGGTTAATATTTGTGAATCCTAATTTATAAAAGTTTATTAGTCTTTGTACTATATCATCTAGTTTTATATCTCCGTACGACTCTTCTATTCTTTTGGCTAACTTTTCTATATCGTTAATGAACATTAATTTCGATCTCATATAATATCTGCCTCAGTGAGGGGAATGGTCTTCACAACTCAGAAAACCGTCACTTCATCACTTATGAACTAATTTTTTAATTTCCAGTTAAAAACTCTGCTAAATATGATATCATGGTTATTAGGCTCACAAGCTCCTCCTTGGTCATATTTAGAAGATTTGTTTCAAGACTATAGAAACGTAGCAGTATATGTTGATAATGGAGGCATTGTACAAACAATTAAGGTTAGTGATATAGACGAATTTTACACACCGTTTTCCGTACTTATACACGCAAAGTACTTTAAATATTATTCACCATATTACATTAAATTGGAGAAAATGGTAGCATTTCCAACCATAAGCGAAAAAGTGGCTAATTATTTGATTGCTAAAAAAGGATGGAAGGGAATAAAATACTATTATGGCGATGAATTTTTGGGAGCGTGGGTAATATACGACTGCACTAAATGCAGAGATAAACAAAGAGCTCACTTAGAAATTAGTAGGTTGACTATAAATGATGATGAAATAATAGAAGCTCATTTAAAAATCTATAATTCATGAGGCTCCTGTCCTATTTCGAAATCGTCATTATGGTCATTAAACCTCTCTAATCTATATTCTTTAAAATAAGTGTCCTCTTTTTTGGATAAAATCTCCTCTACAAGAACACTAGCTAATCCTGGCCCTACTTCAGCTCCATAACCGTTAAATCCACCTATATAATATACATTTTCAGCAACTTTCCCATAAGCGGGTCTCATGTCTGGTGTAGCTTCACAGAAATTGCCAGACGTATATAATTCCTTAACTTCTCCTAGTCTCCTAGAAATTCTAGATGAAACTTCATTCTTATCTTCAATGCAGATATTTTGCTGAAAGGGAGTAGTTTCTATAGCTTTTCCATCTCCCATTATGGCAAAGGGTAATCCAAGTCCTATTACTGGCCTGGAATAGAAATTATTAATGTAATCATAAATTATATTAGATCCTACCTCTTTTTTTCTACTTAAAAATAGTGAAGCCCAACAGAAGTAAGTCTTTACGGGAAGTTTAAGATTAATTAAATATTTACTCCATGCGCCAGCAGAAAGAATTATGAAATCACTTTCATATAATTTATCATTAAGCTTAATAAAGCCTTTGTTCTGCTTAACAAAAATATAAGAATTATAAGGGATATTTTCTATGTAGGATATTAAACTTCTAATAGATACTAACCCATCTCCACCTACCGCCTCTATAGCTTCATCATTAATCCAGTTCACAAACTTTATGCTGATATTAACACCTGCGGAAATCCAGGAATCTATGATGGAAGAGCTGATTTTACCTAAAGTATACGATTTAAAAGGATAATACGGAATGTTAAATTTTTTATAAAAATTTAATGATAATTTTGCTAATTCAATATCTTTTCCCTTTAACAATAATGAGTGAATTAGAGTTGGAAATGGTTTTTTTATCTTAGGGTCAATTAATTGTACTTCAATTCCGTTTTTCTTTAGCATTCTATAGATAGAACTGCCTACTATTCCGCCTCCCACTATAGTGATCTTCAAATCATAATGTTGATAAGTCATGATTATTAAAAAATTAACTAATGAATAAAGTAGTTGAAGGTTATTTCCTAAAATATAAAAATGCAATATGGAGTATTAAAGGGTGTTATCATCCAGATGGATTTGCTGTTGCAGTACCTAGAGTAGTTGATGGCATAAAGATTAAGAGACTTAATGATGCACTAGAAATAGTAAAAAGTAAATTTAACAATTTATTAAGATATGTCGATGAGATAGGCTTTAATGTGCCGTTAGTTCCCTTGAATGAAAGTGAAATCCTAGATCCATTTAACGTTAAAATATTTGACAATAAGCTAAGAAAATTCTTGAGTTTTTTTGGTGAAGAAGTAGGAATTACAGGAAGCTATCTATATTTAGGTGAAGGTAATGACATGGATTTACTGAGTTTTAAACCAGAACATTATTACATCTTAAAGGAGTTAAGAAAAAAAGGGATTACTAGATCATTACTTACTGTCGAAGAGTCTGAAATAGAGACTCTAGACTATTCTTCGTTCAAGCTTCTTAAAAGTAGAAGGGTTCTTGAAGGCACTTTTGAAGGAAAAGGATATACGTTTAAAATTGTCCAGTGTGAAGAATTCGGTCAAGTTAGGAAAATAAAAGAATTTGAGGGATATGTAAGACTTGTGAAACCAATTAAGCCATTTACAATTCCGGTAAAGTATCTTGCTACTGGCGATAACGGTAATGAATATATTTTAACTAGTTTTAGAACCAGATTTACAGAATTACCTACTGGTGCTATAATGTATATTAAGGGAAAGATTCTAGTTAGAGATAAGTTCAATGACCTGGACTTAGATATAGCAGATGTAGTAAAGTTAAAATCGTTTTGAATAATGAATAATCTTATGTCAGCCCATAAACAACATAAGGAACATGCACCTACTAATATAAATTTTTACGTAATTACAATTAGCACTTCTAGATATGAAAAGATGATTAAAAAAGAGCCAATAATAGACGAGTCCGGGGATATTATAAAACAGCTAATTATACAATCGAATTATAATGTAGTGGGTTATGATTTAGTGCCAGATGACAAGGTAAAAATACTTAGAGCGTTTGCAAATGCCTTGGATAATTCCCAAACTGACGTAATTATATCAACAGGCGGTACTGGTTATACACAGAGCGATGTTACAGTAGAGACTATAAGAAGAATATTCGATAGAGAAATTGAGGGTTTTTCTGACGTATTTAGACTAGTGAGCTATAATGATCCTGAGGTAAGATCTGCGTCATATCTGACTAAAGCAACTGCTGGAATAGTAAATGACAAAGTAATTTTCTTATTGCCAGGATCACCAGCCGCTGTAAGATTAGCCATGAGGGAATTGATATTACCAGAAGTTGGACATTTACTCTATATTGTTAGGAGAAAATAATCTTAGTTAATTTATTTGTTAAAATCTCCTTAATATTTTCGTCTAAATTCATACTATCTAGTTTGAAGTATAGTAGAACTAAGTTCTCTATGTTTTCACCTTTAATTATCCCATCTATTAATGTAGAGTATACTCTATCTATTATCTTATTGTCAATATCCTTATACCAACCTAGGTCTTCTTCAATATCTTCTCTTAAATCCTTCGAAGCAATTTCTAGCTTTTTGAGAAACTCATTAATGTAATTTTCATCTAGATTTATTCCAAGTAAATCTATTGGCGTTTTAATATGTAATTCTCTTGCAGTTAATGGACATAATGTAATTTTCTTCTTAATATTCCTATTGATATTATCTTTATTATTAAGTATATTAAGAAATACGTTACTACAAGTAAAATTTGAATCATTTAACTCACTTCTTAGCAAGCACGGTATGTGGAGATCATTTTTATTAATTTTTAGGTCGTTCATTGCTAATAGCTGCAAATTGTATATATCTACTACACTTCTTTTCTTTAATCTCTGTAAATAAAAATATTCTTCGGGTGTTATCGTATAAATTTCTTGAAACTTGAATAATTCCTCTAAACTGGGTTCATCCTTTACTAATTTTGAGAAGTCTTGTGCCATGTAAAATAAACTTACTCTTTTTCCTTTTTTAATTAAATAAATAAAAGATTTAATTATTTGATCTTTAAGTTCCTCTGATAAAGATGTTATTACTAGGACACTATTTAGATCACTCTTAATACCTTTAAATAGATTCTTGGGTGGTATTTGATTGAGTTTTGCCGCTTTTCTTAGTTCTTTAGTAATATCTAATCTTACGGGACAAACTTCTTCGCAAAGCCCGCAAATATGGCAATTAGCTAGATCGTTGTCCTTCTCGAAATACGAAATTGAATAGAAGCCTAGAGGAGTGTGAAATACATCATTAGTTTGCTCTCCGTATGGGCAAACACTGACACACTTACCGCACAAAATACATCCATTAAATAAGCCTTCTCCTTCTGTAGTAGAATATTCTAGAGTATTGCCTATAGACTCTAGTCGCCTATCAGAGTAAATGGAAAAAGCAATTTCATCCTTTCTGAATCGTATTATTGACATCTGGGATTCTTTTACAAGATTAATTATATTTTCAAGATCATTTAGAGATGAGTACCCTAAATACCAATACTTATATTCTAACTGTTCAATTATTGGTGAGATCTCGTCATAGAACCCATCTAATAATAATTTCTGCACAAGCACTTCTCTTATTTTGGGATACGATACTAGTATGTAGCTTTCCATACCTTTCTTTACAAGGCTGACTTCTCTAAATACGGGTATTCTTGAAGCATACCAACTCTTTATTATAGGAATTAATTTAGATAATTCTCCGTCTAATCTTTTATAAACAATTTCTTTATCTTCTTTTTTCAGATAAACGTTTATTATAATACCACCTTTATATCGTCCAGAGTAATATTTCCCGTCTAGATAGGCATCCACTTCAACCCTCCCATTTATCTTAGCAAATTCATTAAAGCCTGTAATCGGGTCATTAAAGTACACAGATCCTCCAACCGCAAAGTCTATATTTGACCAGAACTCGACCTTATATTTTTCTAAAACTTCTTTCCATTTAGTACCTGCCTTTACTCTTAGTTTGTCACCTAAATCATCTATTCCCCTATAATCAATAAAATCTATTACGTTCTCACCCTCTATTCCCCTAAAGTATTCATATCTGGGTACTGCGTTTGGTAATATTGAAACACCTTCTGAGTATTTTATTACGTTTTTTACCTCAACATTACCTATTTTTGTAGGCTTAAGTATTCTGTAAAACTTCTCATGCAATTGGACTTCCCTCTCTATCCTTACTAACTTTCTTGATTGTACCTCTTATTAACCCATCTATTAATCTTAATGATTTTTTCCTTGATAAATATTTATTATTATTGCCACAATATGGGCTATATACGCAATTAGGACATCCATCCTCACAATTGCAATTCTTAACTATATCTAAGGCAACTTCATAAGCTTGTTCTAGTCTTTCAAATAGCAATTTAGAGACTCCACTTCCACCTATGGAAGAGTCGTATATTACGACGTGCCCACTAGGATAACTTATTCCACCTAGATCAGTTAACGAAGCTCCTGCAACAACTCTTGCTGCAGATATTAATACATGCTCGGTCGCATGGTAAGTCTCCATATGATCTATTAGAGTGAAGTTTTCTATTAGCGGGTGATATATCAACAGTCCCTTTGTGTTATATGTAAACGATATTGGGTTCTCATAGAAGAATTCATTTTTCCCACTTCTGCCTTTTGAATATATGTCATAAGTTACATAACCCTCTACCCTCATGAGTAGTTTCATCTCTCCATACTCTACTTTTTCTCCATAAACTTCCCTCTCATCCTTCTTATTAAACTCCAACAGATCCATGGAATAGAGGGGTTTAGTATAATACGACAGTTCGCCACTAACTTTTCTTCCTTTTGCTATTAATTTTCCAATATCAAGCTCTTCTATAATGTAGGTTTTCTTTGAAATTAAGTATACTGCATTAGGATATAGATCGTGAAGCGCTGCTGGAAGTTCTCTTTCACCAATCTTTTTCTTATCTTCATATATCCTTACAATAGGGCCTACGCTTCTAAGAGATGTAGAGGCAAGATATTTCCTAGTTTCTGAAACTGCTAAAACGTTGTTGCCTATAATTTTGACTTTCCCCTCACTATTTAATATTTCAAATGCTTTTTTCCAGAGAGGAGGTAAACTATCTAATTTTACTCTATATTTTTCAGCTAAATATGCTAAGGCATGTATTTTAATTATTTCCATATTTGTAGGATCAAATGTTAGTGGTTGTATTTTTCTATTGAAGAACTCCTCTGGATGTCTAAGATAGTAACTATCTATGGGATCATCTCCTAAAATTGTAAATATTAATCCAGCATTATTTCTTCTTCCCGCTCTTCCAGCTCTCTGAAGGTATTTAGTATAACTTGGTGGATTCTCTGCCATTATTACTGCATCAATACTTCCTATATCTATGCCTAATTCCAATGTAGGTGTAGCTACTACTCCGTCCAACTCTCCATTTCTCAGTTTTTCCTCTACTTTTATCCTGTCTTCAGCATTTAAGCCAGCCCTATGTACTTCCAGATTAATTCTAAATCTGTCAGCTATTTTAGCTACTAGTTCTGTCATCTGTTGAGAATCAGTAAACACAAGTACTTTCAACCCTTTTTTAACTAGAACTGCAGCCAAATAAGCTGCTAACGTCCACCTACTAGAATTACCACTATCTATTAGACTATGAATTGCAATTCCTTTTCTTCTTCTTGCGCCCTCTATTATTTCTCCCTCAACCCCGAATAACTCCTTAAATAGGTATTTAGAAGCCCCTATAGTTGCACTTGACGCTATTATATGGATATCGTTTTTGAACTCTCTGATTCTATCGGCTAGATTTCTAAGGTGAGCACCTAATACCCCCTCATATATATGAACTTCGTCAAATATAAAATGATCAGCTGTTCTAAATAAAAATCTGAATCTACTACTTAGCGCTAAACCTAAATGTATCATATCTGGATTAGTTATTAATATATGAGGGGGATTTCTATATAGTCTTTCTCTCTCTTTTTCTGGTGTATCTCCATCAAAAATCCCGATATTTAATTCCAATTCTCCTGCTAATTTATAAACTCTAGTGAGTTGGTCTCTTGCTAGAGCTTTTGTAGGATAGATTAGAACACTTCTTTCACCCTTTAGCGCTAGGTCTAAAATTGGTATTAAAAATGCTTCAGTTTTACCGGTTCCAGTTCCCGATATTATCATAACGTTTTCCTTATTTTTTATTTTTCTATATGCTTCATATTGATACTTATATAATCTCTCAATTCCATATTCTCTAATAGTTTTCTTTAACTTATTGTCAATATCTATCTCATTTACCGATGGTCCTAACTCTGGTTCAAGAAAAGTTTCTGTATGAACGTGAGCTATCTTAGCGTTAAACGTTTTTAGCTTATCATTTATTTCACTTAGAATTTCCACAATTTTATTAACTATTTCATGTAGGTTAAAAGTATGGTGGATGTTCTTAATAACAAAAAAGATGTTGAGATATTTCTGTCTAAACAGAGAGACAAATGCAAATTAGGGGATACTATTACTCTTGTAATAACTGAAAATATTTTAGAAGATATTCCCTTTATTGCGTCAAAATACGGATTCTCCATGATTGATGGGGATAATATGGAAGGAGATCTAATTATGATAAAATTGGAGTTTAGACAGATTTTTAGGTAAGCTATAAAGGTATAAGCAAGTGTGCAGTGTATCTGGGGTCCTTATATTAAACCCTAAAAATTTTGAGAAAGTTGAGCGAAAGCTAGCTACTATTCTCAAAAGGGCAGAGGATAGAGGTAGGGATAGTTTTGGTATTGTTGTAATTCAAAAGGATGGTACAGTAAAAGTAAGAAAATCTATAGGGAAGCCGTCAGATAAAGAGGAATTATTATATGGTATTCTAGATGAAGATTCTAGAGTAGTAATAGCTAATAATAGAGCAGAGCCTACTACTGAATATGTTAGACAAAAAACTGAGGAGGATATTCAACCTTTTATCGGAGATAGATATATTGTAACCCATAATGGAATAATTGCGAATGATTTTGAACTCGAGAAAAAATACGAACTTAAAAGAAAAACCAAGATCGACAGTGCAATTCTTCCATTACTTTTGGATAAAACATGGGATGGTAATCTTGAAACATTAAAGGGAACATTAGAACAAATTAAAGGAAGTTTTGCTTTAGTTATAGGGGATAAGAAAAACCCTGATAGGATATTTCTGGCACAGAACTTCAAACCATTATATATGGCTTATGACTACTCGTTAGAGTCAATATTCTTTACCTCTCTTGATGACTATTTTGACGTAAAACCATTTGACCCAGTGAATGTAACTAAACTAGAACCTTATTCTGTAGTAATGGTAACTTCAAATAAGCAAATAACCACGTTAGAGCTCACAGAAAAAAGGAAAAAGCGTAAGATACTTGTTGTTGCAAGTGGCGGGCTAGATTCTACTGTAGCAGCTACTAAACTTTTAAGGGAAGGCCATGAAGTAACTCTAATACACTTTAATTATCATCATAAAGCTGAGGAAAGGGAAAGAGAAGCAGTGAGGAAAATTGCTGAGTATTTGCAAGTTCCTCTAATTGAAATAAATACAGATTTATTTAAAATGGTAGGTCATGCTACGTTAATAAAGGGAGGTGGAGAGATAGTTAAAGATAGGAAAGGAGAAGAAGGAGCAGAGTTTGCACATGAATGGGTTCCTGCAAGAAATCTAATTTTCTTTTCAGTTGCATTGGCAATTGCCGAAGCTTATGGATATGACGCAATAGCCTCTGGGATAAATTTAGAGGAAGCTGGAGCTTATCCAGATAACGAGATGGAGTTCATAAGGTTGTTAAATAGATTAAGCCCATATGCGACTGGTCCAAATAAGAAAATCGAGGTATTAATGCCAGTTGGCAATTTAGTAAAGCATGAAATAGTAAAGTTGGGATACGAAATTGGTGCTCCATTACATTTAACATGGAGCTGTTATGAAGGAGGGCAAAAACATTGTGGAAAATGTGGACCTTGCTATATGAGGAAAATGGCGTTTAAGATCAATGGACTTAGAGATCCAGTTGAATATGCCGATGAATGACAGAATACTTTAATAACCATATGAATAGTAATATATTTTATGCTGTCTCCTATAGAATTTTTTGTTACAGTTGTGCTAATAAGTGCTCTTTCAGGGATACTAGGTGCTTTAACTGGTCTAGGTGGAGCTACGTTTTTAGTACCAATTTATACACTATATCTAAATATACCTATTGCCTATGCCTCTGGAGCTAGTTTAATTTCAACTATAGCAACCTCTAGCGGTGCAGCAAGTGCCTACATTAAGGATAGAATAACCAATGTAAAAATAGGGATGGGGCTTGAGATAGCTACAACAACAGGATCTATAGCTGGAGCCTTAACTGTAGCCTACATTTATGCACATCATTTAGAATTTATAGTGTACATTGTTTTTGGGATTGTTCTCCTTTCTCAAGTTTATGTGCAACTTACTAAGTCTAAATTTGAGCTTCCTAAACCCATTAAACCAGATTGGACAACTAGAGTTTTTGAGCTCTATGGAAAATATTATGATACAGCACTAAAACAAGAGGTCGAATATCATGGTGTGAGGTGGTGGTTAGGCGAAATAATTATGTTCTTTGCTGGTTTCATTTCAGGCTTATTAGGAATAGGCTCGGGGGCATTGAAAGTTCTAGGAATGGATTGGGCGATGAACCTACCAATGAAAGTTAGTACTACTACCAGTAATTTCATGATTGGCGTAACTGCTGCAACTGGAAGTTCAATTTACTGGATATTCGGATATATACAACCATTTTTAGCTGCGGGTACTGCGTTAGGTGTTCTGATTGGCGCATTTATTGGAATTAAAATCTTAGTGAGAGTTACAAATAAAACTATAAGATACATTTTTACTGCTATTCTCGTCTTTTTGGGAATTCAAATGATATTAAGGGGGTTAGGTTATGGACTTTAATAATATTATAGGTAATGCGTTAAGAGTAGGCGTAATCATTAGTGCAATAATAATAATTTTTGGAGTCGCACTACTATTCGTGAATAATGGTTCAAATGGGTTTTCCCTCACTCAGATATCAAGTTCAAACTCAATAGTTAATAGTTCAATTTTCAAACCTTCTGAAATATTTAGTGGATTACCTAGGCTATACGGTTTAGATTACATATACTTAGGACTAATGGTCCTAATAGCTACACCAGTTCTCAGAGTACTAATAGGAATAGCACAATTCGCTTCTGAGACAAATAAATTATATACAATAATAACTATAATTGTATTTTTCAATCTAATGTTTGCTATATTTATATTACCTATACTCGTAAGTAAGTAATATTTTACCACTTTTCAAATATTCCAGTCTTTTTTCTAAAATCTTAAGATTTAATTCAATTTGCTCATCTATGATTTGTTTAGTAAATAGCTTGCAGAAATTAGTCTCAGCTACTTCAGAGAAGCTTTGTTTTAGAATGCTTGCTATAGTATTATTATCAATCGACGATAGCAATTCTATTCCATCTTTAAAATCATCCTCAGTAGCCCACAAATTAAACCTACTCACCTTTTTATCGATGATTTGGATTATGTAATATAACGGTTTCCAGGCAGATAACGCGTGTCCATGATCTATAATAAATCCTTTTCCGTTCTTCGACAGTATATGATCTTCCTTTAAATCTATATTCAAAATCCATTCTTCAAATGCTAAACTTATCTTGATTTTATCTAAATTATTTATATTTTCCTTTGAAGCCTTATCAGGTAAATAATCCATTAAAAGTCCTGTTTCTTCTCTATATTTTATTAAGAATACTTCTGGTATGGGCAAATCTAGTAGTTTACCAACTTTCGAAGCGAATAATTCAGATACGATTTCCAACGCAACGTTTATATCTCTCTCCTTTTTTGTTGGCTTAAAGTATAATAACAATGCAGTGGTAAAAGTTTGGTCATGAATATAAAATTATCTTATAACATACCTACAGACCTTTTTAACACAAATTTATTTTACATATAGTTATATTATAATATAATGGAAGATGTAAAACACTCAGTAGAAAAAATAATAAAGGATCGGGAGTGGATAACATTCAATGACTTGTTAAAATATGTACCGTACCCAGCTCCAGAAGTATATAGTGCATTATCTCAACTTATTAAGGAAAAAAAAGTTGGGAGAAGAGGAAGATATTTCTATTACATAAAAGGATGAAAAGGATTAACTTTTGTTGTCTTCCCTTCTAGGTAAATTAAAATTGTATTTTATTGCAAGTATTCTCAACAAAAATGTACTTAGAAAAGTCACAAATACACTATCATGATGTAAATAAGGAGTAATGAAATAGTATATAACTCCACCAAAGAGGGCAGCAGTAGCATATATTTCCTTTGTAAGTATCATAGGTATTTCGTTTATAAGAATATCTCTTATTACACCTCCCCCAGTGCCAACGATTGTAGCAATTAATCCCACTGATATTGAATTTAAACCATAGGAGTAAGCTAAGGATGCGCCGAATGTCGCAAAAGTTGAAAGTCCTAATGCATCACTTATCGCAATTATTGTTCTTATAGGATTAGCCTGTAACCACTTATAGAAGTAAAAGACAAAAATAGAAATACCTACACTCAGTAATAGATAATTCCATTCCTTTAGAATCTGCGGTGGATATATTCCCAATAAGATATCGGCAATTATACCTCCAGCATAGCTAGTTATTACACCTAAAGTTGCAACACCGAAAATATCTAGGCCTTTACTAGTTCCCTTAAGAGAACCAGAAATCGTAAATGCGATTATACCAATCACGTTAAGCAATTCTAGGATCATATAAATCGTCAAAATTCTTAGTAACCTATAATTTTTTCCTTAAAGCAACTGTAATAATGCACATATATAGATTTATGATAACTTCATGTTATATTTGTTGTTTTCATATAACTCCTTACTTAAGTATTATTTACGCTAATATATATATATTGAGCTAAATTTAAACAGAAAAATTCACGTTTTTATATAAGAATGATTATTAAAGGTTTTTCTGGTTTTAATGAGTGTGGTCAACAATTTCATGCATTTGAAATATTTACATTTATTATCACTCTCCTATCCACTAAATACACTTGAGTATAAAGAATGTTGTAGATTAGGAAGAAGGTAGAGAGCCAACTCGTAATCGTTAACCTATTGGAACTCCAGGGGGAATGGAGGTCCATAGAGGAGAGCCTATGCTTCAATGTCCTAAACCCTTGCTCAGCGTAATCCCTCCTACCAAACGTAACCCACTTGTGCCCAACATTAAACCAGTCAAATGCATTATAAGCTGGTAAACCATCATGCAAGTAAACCACTCGATCAACCTTCTTAAAGTACTCACTCGCGATCTCCTCAATCCCCCTCATGTTAACTAGGACTATTAACACGTGAAAACCACTCCTCAAGCCATGAAGAAAGGAATAGCCTTTGTCACAACATCCCTAACGATCCAAACGTAATAGTAATTACCCCTAACGCAAACAACCTTAGTCTCGTCAATAGCGTAAAGACCACTCAAGGACACAACGTACTTAACGCTACCAAGCCTCTTGTAATAGTAAAGCAAAGTGGAGTGTGGTAGCGTTGTCCTCCAAGAGGATAAGCCAGCTAGATAACTCGCTAAGCCTAACGCGACCTCCTCCCTAACGTGAAATCTTGGCTTAAGATTAATATACTCCATTAGGATTAAAATAACTTGGGTGAGCACGGGAATATTCCATCTGTTCATCATGTGCTCACCAATAAAAATCCCGTGCTCACCCAAAAAGGTATTACGCTAAATAAAAACAATTTATTTCTATAATAGAAGCAACTTATACGATTAATTTCAAATTAATTAAATTGTTGACCACACTCAGTTTTTCTACCCTAGAGTTTTTAGCTTAACGATTTTCGACTTACGTGTAATTAACGGTATCGTGAAGTAGAAGATTACTTCCTATAGTAGATTTTCTTTTGGATTTTTTATATAATTTATATTTTTCACAATTTCAAAATTTTTACTAAAATAGACAAAGACCAGAAAAGAAATATTAAAAGTATGAATAATAAAGAAAAGATTAAGGCTAACTCTGAATAGATTGGTCTAAAAAACAATGTTAAAAGTAGAAAACTTCTTATCATAAATTTAAAGATGTTTCATTTTCTTTTATTTCTTACTCTTAGGAATACCGTGATAATAACTATAATTACTATTATTATCACAATAATCGTTATAATTCCGATAGGCGATTTAAAGAACTGCTGATAGAATGGAGGGGATATTGTTACATAGAATGTATCAGACTGCTCAAATGGGAATAATGCACCAGTTTGATTCCATACTAGGGCTATTGCCAATGGATAAGTTCCGGAAGATGCTCCACTGCTCACATCGACTACAAAAGTTACATTTATTGCTTGTCCAGGAGCAATATCACCGGCAAAAACCTCAGACGCAGTTAATGCTTGTAATGGGTTTGATGAACTTACATGAGGATATATTAGATTAGAAGTTCCTAGCCTAACTATAACGTTCTTGGCTGTCGAATTGCCAGTGTTTTTAAGAGTTATTATGATTGGCACGTTACTATCTCCTGCACTTAATGAAGGATAAGACACACCTACCACGATTAGATTAGCTTTGGGATATATTTGTAACGGATACTGATAAGTTTCTTTTCCGCCATCATAGGTAATAGTAACGTTCACAATATAGGTTTTAGGTATAGTATTGTTTGGAACATTTATAAGGAATGTAGCATTAACCGGAACTCCTATTGGTATTGCTCCTAAATGTAGCGGATTAGAAGATATAACTTGGAATGGCGATTGGATACTCACATTAGCGTTTTCAGCTATACCACTTCCAAAGTTTGTTAAAATTACCAATAATCTAACGTCGTAATAGCTAGGAAATACTTGAGGTGGAATTGTTACCAAATTTACTGAAATATTAGGTGAATAAATTGTTATTGGGATTGTTATTGTGGTCTTGTGATTAAAGTAATATAGAGTTGCTGGTATGTAGTATACTCCTGGTGTTGCATTCGGAAATACACTTACAGTTACTGTAGCATAATTTTCTTGACCAGCTGGTACAATACCTACTTGTGCACTGGTCTGATGGAAAATTAATGGATACTCTACGTTTTCAAAAACTAGTGTAGCATTAAGAATATTAACGTCACCAGTGTTTTTGAGCAAAACTGTTAAAGGTACATCGTTCTCACCTGAAGAAACTGTTATTGGAGATGTTACTCCTCCCCACAGACTTTGAGCTTGTATTGTAATATATCCTAAGATATCAACAGATATCATTATGTTTTCCTTAAATCCATTATAAGCTACTAAGGTTGCTGGTATGTAGTATACTCCTGGTGTTGCATTCGGAAATATGTTTGCTGTCACTGTTACGTAATTATAGCTGCCTGCAGGAACGAAACCAACGGAAGCATTTTGCTGGAGGAATTGTATCGGATAATGAGATTGTAATATTAGGCTCACATTTGACATTAAGTTTTCTCCAAGGTTCTTTATCACTATCGTTAATGGCACGTTAGTCTCTCCCGGTGCTACTAGTATTGGACTAGATAAAGAACCCCATACACCTTCAGCCGAAACTTGATTTAATGACTGGATATATATTGGAACTTTTACATACTGTATCACACCATCGTAGTACATTACTTTTGCGGTTATGTAATAAACGCCAGTATTTGTTACATTAGGATAAACATTTGCAAGTACTGTTACTGGTATAGGATAGCCTGCGGGAATGTTTCCTATGGTTATATTGTTCTGTAGGAACTCTACCGGATATTGTGATTGTAAGAACAAGGTGGCATTCGTTACGGAAGCTATTCCGGTGTTTTGTAGTATTATTGTTAGTGGGATGTTGTTTTCTCCTGGTCCTACTACCATTGGGTTTGATGTTGTTCCCCATACTGATGATGCTGAGAAATTAACATAGCCTAAAATATAAACTGGCATTTCAAAAGTTTGCATGAATCCTCCATCATATGCGACTAAAGTTATCGGTACGTAATATACTCCAGGTGTTACGTTCTTATAGACGTTTGCTACTACTGTTACGTAGTTATAACCTCCAGCTGGCACAAAACCTATCATTGTATAATTTTGGAGGAATTGTATCGGATAATGTGATTGCAATATTAACATGACATTGGATAATAAGTTTTCGCCAAGATTCTTTACATAAATGGTAAGGGGAAGTAATGTTTCACCGGGAGCAGCTACTGTTGGATCCGATGGTGTACCCCACGCATCCTCCAATGATACTTGATTAGAGGAGCCAATATCAATGGGTACTAATACTGTAGTGGTCGCGTTATGATAGTATATTACATTTAACTTAATATAATATAAACCTTGAGTTGCGTTAGGATATACAGAAGCCATTACAGTTACTTCTCCATAATACCCTGCTGGTACTGCGGAAATTGTTGCATTGCTTTGTAAGAATTTTACTGGAAATTGGGAGTTTAGTTCTAACGTTATGTTGGTAACTAATGAATTACCTAAGTTTTGTAGTATTATTGTTAGTGGGATGTTGTTTTCTCCTGGTCCTACTACCATTGGGTTTGATGTTGTTCCCCATACTGATGATGCTGAGAAATTAACATAGCCAGCTATTACCACCGGGACTAAAACATCATAAGTTACTTGACTACCGGAGGTGGTGATGCCTTGTACTATTACAACATCAGTGTACGTACCAGTCTTAGCAGTACTAGCTATATCAAATAGGTAAGTGACATTTACTGTTTGTCCTTGATTCCACAAGGGAATATGTGTAAGTTGAGTGCCATTATTATAGGGGTAAAGGTAAAACGGATATGTATCTGCAGGAATTATAGTGACATCAGTTAAGGTTTGACCTAAGTTAGTAAGACGAAACGTTATTGGTACCTCAATTTCTCCGGGTGTTATTAACTCGCTACTTGTTGCGTATCCTTGAATAGGCGTGGATTGTGAGGATATTGGTAGTGTTAAATATACTAGAGGAGATAATATTATAAAAAGTAATATTATTAAACTCTTTCTCACAGAAATCACCTTCAAAAAGATATATCTAAATGCTTTTAAGTGTTTTCCCTCTTTCGTTTTTTATAACACAAAGAATGATTATAGATGCTATATTACCAATTGATGAGAAATTCTGAAATTAAAAAATTATCATTGAATTTATAGAATGTATAATTCTTTTTGTAACATGTTTAACGTTTTCCCATACACTTTTTTTACTACTATTTCATCTTCTATCCTTATCCCAAATTTTCCCGGTAGGTAAATCCCAGGTTCTATGGTAAACACCATGTTTTGCTCTATTACATTATCATTATCCGGAGAGATATATGGATCTTCATGAACGTCAATACCTATACCGTGTCCAGTTCTATGAATAAAATAGTCCCCATATCCTTTACTAGTTATGACTTTTCTGGCAATATGATCAATCTCCTTAGCTCTCATACCCTCTCTTACATGTTTTTCGGCTTCTTCATTTGCATTTTTGACAATATCTACAATTTCTAAAACTAAAGTATCGTTAGGTTTACCTAATGAAAATACTCTTGTGGTATCAGTTGAGTAGCCCTCGTACTTTATCCCATAATCTATAACTATTACCTCACCTCGTTTTACCTTTTTATCACTACACCTCAAGTGTGGCATCGAAGAATTAGGCCCAGAGGTCACTATTGGATCAAATGAGATATTACCAGCATTTTCAATTAAGAAACTCTTTAGTTTTCTCTCTATTTCGCATTCTGTCATATTTTCCTTAATGGTTGGTACAAATTCTAAAATAAGTTCTTCTGCTTTTTTAACACCTTTCTCCATTTTTTCTATTTCCTCATCATCTTTTACTTGTCTAAGTTTTCGCAATATGCTAGAAGCTCTACCTAT
This sequence comes from Sulfolobus sp. E5-1-F, assembly GCF_009601705.1. Classification (NCBI taxonomy): domain Archaea; kingdom Thermoproteati; phylum Thermoproteota; class Thermoprotei; order Sulfolobales; family Sulfolobaceae; genus Saccharolobus; species Saccharolobus sp. E5-1-F. The sequence continues at coordinate 2,180,027 of NZ_CP045687.1, forward strand.
TCTTCTAGGTTTGAATCTATTTAGTATTTCTATAGTAAATAGTGAAAATATTGTATCATCAATTAAAATATTGGAATTTTCTTTTAAATTTAGTTTGGAATATGGATCCTCTCCATCTCTGTAAACGATAAGTGGAAATTGCTTTAATTGCTCCTCATAGAGTTTTGGTACAAGTAAGAAGTAATCGTCTTTAGTGACAAAAAGCAAAAGTGGCCTTTCCATCTGTTCCTCCGAAAATCCTATTAAGTAGAACATATTACTAGTAGTTCCAATTATCAAATAATCTGCGTCAGTCTTCTCTAATTCTTTTTGTAGTCTCTGTATTCGATCCATGTTTTAAACTTAAATAGACGTGTTATAAAAAGATAGGCTAAATGATAACCATTGTTTATAATGACATATACAAGTATCACGCTTCAAAAAAGTATCATGTGGAAAACCCTAATAGAATTGACAAGGCATTATCTGCGATTAATCAACTTGAAGTCAGGTTTGAAAAACCTATTAGGGTTAATGATCCTCAAATAGTTCATTCGGAAGATTACGTTAAATTAGTTGAAAAACACTCTCAGTTAGAAGAGAATTTAGATGCAGATACTTATACTAACAAGTACACCTACGAAACTGCTCTTTATGCGTTGGGTGGCGCATTAAAGGCTTTTGAGACTAATGGATTTGCATTAGTGAGACCTCCTGGTCATCATGCTGGAATTAATGGAAAAGCTTTTGGTGCTCCTACTTTAGGCTTCTGTATTTTCAACAATATAGCATATCCTATTAAGAAGTATAAGTTGAAAAGAGTTGCTATAATTGATTTTGATGTGCATTATGGTAATGGAACGCAAGAGATTTTTTATGATGATCCAGATATTTTGCATATTGATATCCATCAAGATCCTAGAACTATCTATCCTGGAACTGGTTTTGCGAATATGGTTGGTGGAAAGGACGCTGAAGGGACTAAAATTAACTTACTGATACCTCCTTTAGGTAGTGATGATTTATATGATGAGTTAATTCCAATTATTCAAGCTATTCTAGATGATTTCAAACCAACAGTTATTGCGTACTCTGCTGGTTTTGATTCTTATGTTGGTGATGGTCTGTCTTCAGTTAACGCTACTGAGTACACGTTTTATAATTTTGGTATAATCAGTAACAAATTTCCTAGGAAATATGCGGTTTTAGAGGGAGGTTATGATAAGGGTTTAGTAAGAGGTTTAAAGGCATTTTTAGAAGGATTTGCAAACGTGGAAATAGAGTATAAGAAATATAAATCAACTGATGCGATTAGGTCCAGGTTTATGAACTATCTAAGTGAAGAAAAGCAAATTTTGAGGAATTATTGGAGTATCTAGCGCTAACAAGTGTAGTAACATTTTAGTGCTATATTATATGCAGCATTATAATCTCTATCTGCTTTGTATCCACAAGCTGGACATACAAATAAAGAACCTAGTATTTCACCTTTCTTGTAGCCACATCTTGCACATACTCTTGATGTATTATATGGGTCTATTTTTCTATATCTAATACCTCTCCTTCGTATCTCGTTTTCTAACATATTCTGTAAGGCTCGTAATCCTTTACCTGTTTTTGTATCAAAATACTCCAAATTCTCTATTGCAACTATTTTTGGTTCTAATTCTTCAATAAAGCTTACAGCTTCGTGAATGATTTTTCTAGCGTTAGTCTTCATTTCTTCTAGCTTAATAATTCCTTGATTTTCACTTAAAAAATTCACAAAATACTCCATAAGTTTAGGTTCATTAAAGAATCTTACTTTCCATGGCTTACTATTTTTTAATGCAACAATTGTTATTAGGTGACGTAAACCCAAGTCTACTCCAACAATGCTAGGGTCCTCATGATAAGCTAAATATACTTTTATATCGCTATCCTTATATTCTACAATCGCATATAACGGTGGTTTGGAATCACTTTGTATTTTCACTAACGTATTATATTCTTTAATTTTTATTATATTATTGCTAACTAATTCTATCTGTAGAGGTCCATCTCTGGGGGTTCCCCCAGTAAGTATTGAAGTTACAATAGATTTGGGCAAGGTAGGAGGTGGATCTACTTTTTCCTTAATCCCCTTCTTTCTTAACGCGTCAACATAGAGCTTGTAATATACAATTTCCTTTTGAATATCCTTTAATTTACCATAATCTATAACTTTTGCTTCTATGAGACTCTCCTTCATAAATTAATATTATAATCTACATGCTTAAGAATTTATACTTCTCAAAGATGCATAATACTTCCCATTATAAGTTCTTCTGCATTTACTCCTAGATAATATTTTATTGTTGATGAAAAGACGTATCCATTATTGTCTGTATAGAGCTTATAATACTCTTCATTAGTCTCTTTTGATAATCTATTCTTATTGTAATAATATCCAACTAAAAGAGAGGGTCCTTCTTTCTTGTTGTAATAAATTAATACGGAATTTAAGCTAGTAGAGTAGTCCTTTAGTTTATCTAGAGTAGTTACATAAGCGTCGAATGGAGACATATTATTCTCTATTAGTACCTTAATTTCCTCTAGAATTAGATAACTATCAGTAAATGGTCTATTACTATCCCTAAAGCTCGTTCTATTAACTGAACCATTATGAGCAAAGTAGAGATCATAGAGATTTGCCCTCATGTAATAGGGATGAACATGGGATAATCCAGTCAAAAATTTTCTGCCTGCTTTTCTTGCATGAATTACTCCAATTATCTCTTCTCCTTTGGCAACATCAATTAGATAGTTAACGTTAGGATCTTCATATAACGGATCTTCTGACCTATAATAAATTACCTTCCATTTATCATTTCTCTTGAGAAATACACTTAGACCCCATCCATCAGGGTGACTACCATACTTAGAGAAAATATCATTTCTACTTGCCTTTATCAATGCGTTAACGTATTCTTTTAAAATTTCTCCCTTAGTGTGAAAAGCTAGAATTCTACACATTTAATGACAACCCATCAAAAGCAATAATTATTTTATTACTAGTCAAGCTTATTATTTTTTCTTCAATCTCAGCTGGAATATGAGTAGCAATAATTCTCTTATTACCAAATAATTCAAATAATTGTTTGATTGAAGTATGTCCCCAAGCAGTACAGTCATTTATACAAGTCGCTTCATGAATAATCAAATCTACATCTTTTGCGTTTTCTAGTATAGTATTACAAGGTTCTTTAGTGTCACCGGTATATAGTACTCTCGTATTACCATCACTTATAATGTAACTAACAGCATAAATTGAGTGACAAGCTTGAATCGAATATATTTCCAGTTCGTCAATTTTACCACTGGGTAAATTAGCCTCGTATATTTTTGCTGAAATATTATTTCCTACTTTAATGCATGGGTTTAGTACTTCTAAGAAGCCTTTAGGGGAGTAGATCTCTAAATCTGGAATTTGTCTTATTTTCCTTTGTACTAAGTAGTCGAAAATTCCACTGAAATGGTCAACATGCAAATGAGTAATAAAGAGAGCTTTTGGATTTATTCTTGTATCTTCTAATCTTAACTCAGCTCCAGGACCTAAGTCAAGAAGTACTTTATCGTTGATTAGTATACTAGATTTAACCCTTTTTAACCCTAAGCTAGAACCAGCGCCTGTTCCAACAAAAGTTATTTTCACATATCATCACGCTCCGTTATATCTACAAAATCTAAATCACAAAACCCTACAGTACAGTGTTCCTGCTCCTTTCTTTTATTACTTTTCCTTTCACGCATCATCGATTTCTTCAAGGAATCTCTCCACCTCATCTAATTTTGGTCCTAAAGCTCCTATCTTAGTTACGGAAAGTGCTGCTACCTTATTTGCATATTCAACTGCGGTCTCAAGATTGTATCCTTTTTCAAGATAGACGGAAAGTGCTGCGTTAAAGACATCACCAGCTCCAGTTTCATCGATAACGTTTACTTTAGGTGATGGTATAAGTACCTTTTTCCCATTCTTAGTTGCTAATAATGCTCCTCTTTCCCCCAATGTAACTATTACTGCCTTTTTTACTTTCTTTAGTAATATATTTAAGCCGTACTCAAAATCATCAGTATTTACTAACTCTTTAAACTCTATTTCATTAGGTGTTATAATATCTACCAATGACAAGATTTCAGTGTCTTTAAGGTTTGCTGGAGCAGGATTAAGTATTTTTATTCCGTTAAATTCCTTAGCTGCTTTCTTAACTACGCTCTCTTTTATCTCCAATTGCATTAACAATATATCGCCCTCAAGACTGTTATTTAAATCCTCTTCTGAGAGATAATAGTTCGCACCTCTGTTTACAACAATGATATTTCTACCTCTCTTGTCAACAAATATGTATGCGGCACCAGTGTTTATACCATTCTTTATCTTAACTTTAGATACATCAATATTTTCCGATTTCCAAAATTCAATTGCATTCATTCCATGCTTGTCATCTCCCACTGCAGCTATTATCTTAACATGACTTCCCAATCTCGAAGCCGATACTGCTTGGTTTGAGCCTTTTCCTCCATGAGTTACGTATACCTCATCAGCTATTACAGTTTCGCCAATTTCTGGTATTTTGCTTACTCTTAATATTACATCAACGTTATAACTCCCTACTACAACTATCAACCTAGGGCTACCTCTTTTAACTTTCTTATTAACTCATCCTTATCCTTAGCAACGATTAATACCATATTCTCTCGTAATATTGCGTCACCATTAATACCACTTTTACTTAATTTTATTTTACCTTTTTCTGCTGCGTCCAGTATTTTATCAGTTAATGGTAATAATATCCCTATTTTTTCACCAGCTGTTTCCTTCATGATTTTAGTTATTTCGTTACTTACGTTATTAAGGATTGGTCCGTCGATCTTTGTTTTATCCAAATATCTTATTAAGCCTCCAGCTAAACTTAGCACGTCATTATACTTTGTCATATATGCTACATTTACTTTAGAAGTATCGTTAATTAGCTTAAGTGTAATGTTGAGATTGGACTCTAAGTACCAAAGTAAGTTTTCTAGTTCGTTTCTTCCCTCTTCTCTCTTTACTATGGATTCTATAGGTGCAAAAGGGTCAACTGGTCCATATCCTCCTCCTAAGTCTAAACCGTATTTGATAGCTAGCGAAACAAATTTTTTAGCTTTAATTACTGCATCCCTAAGTTTATTTCCTAAGGCAAGATATGCAGTTATGGAGGCTGAAAATACGTCTCCACTGCCATGTGTATTTTTAGTGCCAACATAATCTCCCCTTAATTCTATTTCCTCTCCATCAATAATAGCGTAGTCCACTCCATTAAATCCCTTAACTACCACGTTCCCATATTTAGAGTAGATTTCTCTTGTTGTTTTTATAACGTCGTATTGACTATTGATCTTAATATTGGTTATTATCTCAGCTTCATATCTATTGGGGGTAGAAATTATAGCCTCTTTCATTGCCTTTCTTATTTGTTCTGAAATATCCTCTGTTACCAATAGTGATCCAGATTTAGCAACCATTACAGGATCTAGAATTAGTTTCATATTGCACTCCTTAGTTTTTCTCAGTACAAGTTCTATTATTTTACTCGATGCTAGCATACCCGTTTTTGCATGAGTCGGTCGTAAATCTTGGCAAACTGCATCAAACTGAGCTTCAATGAAATCTAGTGGTATTTCTAATACTTTGGTAACTGCTCTTGTATTCTGCGCAGTTAAGCCAGTTATTATTGTTGTACCAAAAACTCCCAATGCAGTGAATGTCTTTAGATCAGCTTGTAATCCAGCACCTCCCCCACTATCACTACCAGCTATTGTGGCTACTACTGGTCTAGTGTGCACAATTCAATTATACCGATGAAAAATATTAATTTTAGGTTAGTTTGGCTGGACAAATTACGGAAAATATACAATATTTGCACTCCCAATTAAATCTAGGTGAGTTCCTTAACGTTATTGTATCTTCTGTAAGTCTTATTATTGTTGCTTCATCTAAAGGTTCATTTATTTCGTATTCCGCAATCCTATCAGGGGTTATATAAATTAGTATCCCTTTTTTTGCACTAAACAACCATAAATATATCTGTAGTTGCATCTTGTGATGGATTAAAGGTAATCCTTTATCACTCCTAGAAGTTTTTATCTCAATTATTATACTTTCTCCATTATCGTTTTTAATTATCGCATCTGCTTTTCCTTTAATTTTGTAAACTTTACCTTGAACTTGAATCTCTCTCTGAGTTTCCACTTCAGTTTCTGCAGTAAAGTTTTCTTTTAATAAATTTTCAAGACCAAGATGTAGTATATCTCCCAAAATAGCTGAAGGTGTATAAACTTGAGAGATTGCGAGCTCTTTATATTCACTTTCATATTTTACTTTTCTGGGGCATTTTACCAAATCTGTTACATATATTGCATTCTCTTCCTTTATATGGCCCAACTGTTCTTCTAATTTCTTTTTTAGTAGAAACTCAGTTATCATCCTATCACCTCTCCCGTAACCTTTGCACTTCTTTCAGTCTTTATCCATACTCTTGGTGCTCGTATTAACTCTAAAAATATTGCAGTGAAATTTAGTGCGACAATAAAGTTCATATAAATGAATGACGGTATCATATAGAAGTACTCTATCATGTGCCTTCTTGCTATCAAGATTATAAGTATTAACGAAAGCAGAGAGGCTAAAGAAACTAAACTAGCTGCGACAATGTATAATGACGAAGAGTATACTAATACCAAAGAATAGTTCACGAGATTCAAGACCATGAAGAATGGGGTAAGCACTATCAGCATTCCATCTATCACTTTTAGATCGATTTTTCTAAGCTTGCCTAAAGGTACTTCTAGATGTCCCCTGTACCATCTTAACCTTTGTCTAATTAAAACTCTTAAACTAACTGGAACTTCTCTCCAACTAATAGTAGTTGGAGAGTAAATAATCTTGTAACCTTTATTTACAATTTTAAGACTAATATCTAAATCTTCAGTTAGAGAATATTCATTCCATCCTCCCAATTCCATTATCAAACTCTTCCTTATGAAAGAACACGTTCCTTCAATTGGTACAAATAGACCAACCTTAGCTCTTCCGGCTATCGAATATTCGTATATCAATTCTTCGATTGCCGCTAATCTACTGGTTACACTTTCCCTCACATTTATTGGAATTAGTTTTCCTTGAACAGCACCCACGTTACTATCCTCAAATTTCGGTTCAACGTATTCTAAAATATCCAATCTCGGTACCGTATCTGCATCAAATATACCGATAATTTCTCCCTTACTAATGCTCAAGGCAAAGTTTAATGCTCTACTTTTCCCATTTGGTACATTAGCTCTTAGAAGACTATAACATTTTACAAGGTTGTTATATTTTGCCTCATATTCTTTACAGATTTGGACAGTTCTATCAGTTGATCCATCTTCTACTACTATTATTTCGTATTTAGATTTGTCATATTCCAGATTTACAAGTCGGTCTAATAACCTAGGAAGCACCCTTTCCTCATTTTTGGCTGGAACTATTAGACTAAAGGTTACTCCACTATGATTTTTACTCTCAAATGGTTTCCATGTTACGCCGATTATTGATAATATACCATTATACACAGTCCATGAAGATACTATACTACTTAACGTTATTAGCAGAATTTCCAGCATTATTTTTCATACCCATGTCTGATAATATATATTTTGTTTATCGTCATACTCTTCTGATGCTCAAATCTCTTTTAATCTTAGAAATCAATTATGTATATATGTTTAAGGAATTATTGGGTGATTATGAGCCAAGGGGTAGAGTAATTCAAGGAGTAGGAAGATTTATAGCTCTTGGCCTAGATGACCCATTTCATATAACTACCATATCTGGATTTGCAATATATGGGTTAGGTAAATGCATAGAGAAGAAAAGGACCAATTATGGAATTAGAATGGCTAAAATTGACATAGAAAACGTTAGGAAAGATTTAAGAGAAATTACACTTGACATTTCTACTATTAGATTTTAATCGTAAAGGACATAAGGTATTTTTAAATGAAAATTACTCCAATAGCGTTTGAAAGTTTAGGTGTAAGATCCCAAGCAACTCTTATAGAAACTAATGATCTCAGAGTGCTGGTAGATCCAGCTATTTCATTAGCCCCAAGAAGATATAATCTTCCTCCTCATCAAAGAGAAGTAGATAGGCTAATGGAATTGGCTAAGGTTTTAGTAGATATTGCAAAAGATGTTGATGTAATAATAGTATCTCATTATCATTATGATCATCATGATCCCGGATACGTCATACCAATAGACATTTACAAGAATAAGATAGTATTTATAAAAGATCCTCAAAATATGATAAATAATAGTCAAAAATATAGGAGAGCCCCTAGATTCCTACGATCTATAAAAGATAAACCAAGTAAAATAGAAATAGCGGATGGTAGGACTTTTGAACTTGGTCATACTGTTATTTCCTTTTCTCCAGCAGTTCCACACGGGGCTGATGAAAGATTAGGCTACGTGATTCAAGTTGCGATAAGTGATAAGGACTCAACAGTTATATTCACTTCTGATATAGAGGGAGCTCCAAAAGACATCCATTTAAGATTCACAAAGGAAAAGATGCCAAAGACTATTATAATTGATGGTCCCCTAAGCTATCTTTTAGGTAGAGCATTAAAAGAAGAGGAACTAGAAAAGTCAATTAAAAATATGGAGGAAATAGTTAAGAATGGACTTGAAACGGTAATTATTGATCATCACGTCTTGAGGGACATTAACTATGCTAGTATTTTAAAACCAGTTTATGATATTGCTAAGGACTTAGGCGTAAGGGTAACTACTGCTGCTGGATATTTAAATTTAGAGCCATTAATATTGGAAGCAAGGAGAAAAGAATTATTTAAGGAAGATAATAGACCAGCAAAGATACCAAGAGGATTAGCTAATTTATTAAATGCAGGAGAGAGTTAAGGTAAGTATGAAACTGGTATAAAGTGTGCCAATATCATACCAGCTACATAGCTTCCCATAAGTGCAATTATTCCAGTACCTATTTGCTCTAAAGCTCCCCTATATTTTCTTAATCCGGTGTATTTGGTGCCTAATGAGCCAAATATTCCAAGAGTTAAAATCACTAGCAATATTGAAGTAATTAAAGCCAAGTTAAACCCAAATTGCTTAAAGTAATTGCTTACTGCAAATGGCAATATTGGTATAAGCCCTCCTATTATTAAATAAAGCGACATAAGGAAACCAAGTTTGGCTGGGCTCTCAAACTCTTCTGGGAATACTTTAAGTTCGTGCATTAACATCTCCTCTAATGCTACATCTTCATTTTTGAGTAAGTAATCTGCTATTTTTTCTGAAACTTCCTTATTAAATCCCTTCTTCGTATAAAACTCAATTAACTCTTGTTTTTCCATATCTGGGAACTTTTTTAACTGATATTTTTCTTTTCTTATCTCGTTCTGAATTACTTGCATTCTAACTCTTGTGCTAATGTACTCTCCAATACCCATGGAAAACGCTTGTCCAATCGTTGCAATTAAACCAGCTACCAATACTGCAATCGCATCATGGGAGAACCCAGCGGCTCCTAGGACAATAGCACCTACTCCTATTAAGCCATCTTGTATACCAAAGACTTTAGTCCTAAATGTGTCAGCTTCATGAATATAATGAACAAGCTCTTCCCCTTTTTCTCGATCCATAAAATTCTTCTTACATTAATTAATTTATATACTTCTCTAGCATTACGCTAAGTCGTAACTACAATAAACTTGTCTCCTTCCTTTTTTAGTAATCCAGAATAGATCCCCCATTCCACTAAAGTAATTTGTAAATCATAAAGGCCCTCTGGACTATTATAAACCTGGATTCCTTTCTTTTCAAGAACATATTTCAATTCTTCTATTGTAAAATATTTCAATTCTAATGTAGTTTTAAACGGTTCAATTCTCTTTATCGAATCTCTGATGATTTCCTTCCTTCTTTTAAGATTTGACTTAAGGAATTCCATTCCTTTGTCAGTTATTATTATGTCTCCCTCACCCACTGTTATGAAACCTAAGGAATTAGCGGTATATACTATTGGCATTAAATCATCTAAGTCTACTTCCATTTCTTTTTCTAACATATATAGGTCTGTTTTTCCATTAAACGTGTTTTCTAATGAGTACAAAAGTCCTACTAAATCTGCTACTCTCGCATGTGGATCTATAACTTCCACAGAGTTAAATTATACCACTCTTACTTTTTTAAATTATCTCTAAAGAGTGCTACTATATATAAGATGGGACCTACATAGAAACCTAAAATCATTAAAATATCCAGTGTCGTTATATACAGCGATTGGCCAAATTCTCTAAAAGCTTGTATATGTGCCTTAGAAGATGATGAGATAATTATAGCTAATATTGCCAATATCAATAATATGTATTTTAACACAGCATATTTATTAATAGTGAATAAAGATATAATTAGAAATGCTACAATAGCTAATGTACCGATTGTGAGAATTCTCGGTACCAAATTTAATAACATTATGCTCCCTATTAATAGGGATATTGCAGTCAAGATAAGTGAGAAGTAAATTAATTTCATTCTATTTCATATATTATTCTTATTCTCCATTATTAAAGTGTAGTAGCACGACGCTTACTTTTTAAAATAATACTGTACAAGTATAATATCGTGGAAGCATTAAATGAGTCTAAAAAGGAATTTTATACATATTTCATTTCAACATCAAAATTCTACTATGATCTCAGTAGCACAGTTGATTCTCCTATGGTAGTGTGCGAAATGTTGTATGAGGCAATAAATGCTGGAATAAAACTCCTAGCTTATTATTTCTCTTTGCAAGATAAACCAAGAAGTGAGGTTGTAAAGGAACTATCTAACATATTGGGAGATTGGGTAGAATATTACTGGAGCTTAGGATTAACATTGCATTACGATTGCTATTTAGGTGGAAACGTGGACCAGGATGATATTCCGTTTTACGAGAATCAAGTAAAGGATTTCATTTCCAAAGTAGAAGAAGTGGTCTTCGGTTAACCGTTTCTTAAGACTTCATTAAGGATTCTGACTCCATCAATTATTTCCTCTTTAGTTGCAACCGAGACACTTAGTCTAGCCATTGTATCTCCTCCCCTTAAAAAGAAAGGTTTTGCTGGAACAAAACTTAAACCCTTCTCTACAGCCTTATAGAAAACGTTCCAACTATCTTTACCTACATCTAGGAGAAGAAAGAAACCGCACTTAGGCTCATTAAACTTGTCTAATCCTTTATCTATGAGGGAGTCAATTAATACTCTCATTTTACTCTTATAATACTCAAAAAGTTCTTTTGATCTCTCAGTTAAAATTCCTTTTCTTAGTAATCTAGCTACTACATATTGATTTATGGTTGACGTAGAGAAGTCTAATTGTTCCATTAAGCTAATTTTTTCAGCTATATCTTCTTTTGCTATGAGAAATCCTACTCTTAACCCAGGCGCTATTATTTTACTAAAACTACTTACATATATTACTCTACCGTTGTTATCATAGTTCTTTATCGGATCTGGGATTTCTCCAGCTATTGGTCTATATGGATCATCTTCTATGATATAGAAGTCATATTTTTCAGCCAGTTCTACTAGCGTCTTTCTTTTGCATTCAGACATGTTGACTCCAGCTGGGTTGTGACAATTTGGAATAACATATAATAATTTAATTTTAATAATTTTCAACAAGGTTTCGAGCTCATCAACGTTAATTCCCGATGACTCTAACGATATTGGAATTACAGAGGAACTTCTCAATTTTAGCGCGTTGAAAGTTTCTATGAAAGTTGGATTTTCAACAGCTATAACATCATTCTCTAGGAAATATTTGCCTAATAATTCCATTGCATGTTGTGCGCCGCTTGTAACAACTATTCTCTCACTTTTTCTCTTACTCAATTTTAGAAGAGGCAGAAATTTATCTTCTATCTGTCGTATAAGTTCCTCTTGTCCTCCAGCTCCAGGGTAAAATAATGCCTTTGGGCCAAATTCGTTTAAGACTTCATTATACGCTTCTTCAATTTCCTTTATTGGCATTTTCCTAGGATCTGGTGTTCCACTAGCCATGTTAATTTTAACTCTCTTAGCTATTTGCGATCCTAATTCGACTGGTGAAATCTCTATTTCTTTTCCGATTCTCGATACCAAACTCCCTTTACCTCTATTTCAGTACCTAAACCTTTACTTAAAGCTTTTTCATAGATAAGTTTCCCTACCGCTAAATCTTCAAGACCTATACCTACAGATTTGAATATAGTTATTCCCTCTCTAGTTACATTAATTCTTCTAGATAGTATTGACGACAAGAGAGCTATCTTACTCATATCTAACATTCCCATTTTCTTTGCAATGATCAACTCTCCAGACTCCTTTAAACTCTGTTCAAGTTCTTCAACTACGATCAAATTTGACGCTTTTATTACCTCTGGAAAAATCTCAATCTTTTCTGGTATATTAGAACCCATTGCGTTAATGTGTATCCTCCTATGGTTTACATATTCTAATTTTAAAAACGGATCCTTAGCCTTAGTTATAGTTGTTATAACCTCACTTTCTTCACAAACTTTTTTAATGGAATCTTTAGGCGAGGTATCTATACCTTCACTTTTAAATATAGATAAGGCTTTTTCCATTCTTTGTTGGGAGGGAGTGAAGATATTAATTTTAATTCCTTTCCTTAGTTGGCTTGCAATCTCAACAATTGCTAGACCATACTTTCCCAAACCAATTACTCCTAGTGAGGAGAAATCTCCATATATATAATCAGTTGCTAGGATTGACAATACAGCAGTTCTAACTTGTGAGAGTCTATCGGACTCTATTATGCTTAATAAATTACCTGAGGTATCATATAAGAACGTTAAATGGCTTCCTGAAATGAAAGTTTTGTATCCCATATAGGTTTCCATAGCCGCAGCTTGAAACGTTAGAGTAGTCCCGTGAAATGATATCCTACTTCTCTCTAAATTTATTGCGAGTTTATTCTCAAAAAGTAAAAATGCGTTTAGTAATGAGTCATAAATTTGTTTGTAATCCAGTAAATTTATTACATCATTCTCCTTTAGTAGTAGTGTCAATTCACTCTTAATTTGATATGACTTTATACTTAAAAGGGATTCTATTATTAGCTATTATATATGGAACTTACTCCTAGGCTTCAAGATATAGTAAATATTCTAAAAAACAAGGGTAGTATAAACGTAAAAGATCTAGCGCTAGAAATAAAAGTATCTCCAAAGACTGCTAAGGGATATGCCAGGGAACTGCAAAGGCTAGGATTAGTTGATATGGATCAAGATGGTAATATAAGACTTAAGGAAGATAAGGAAGAACATCTAGACAACACGAAATTGTTAAAAACCTTAGAGAATCATGAGAACGAAATAACATTACTTAAAAAGGAAATAGAGGCGATTAAAGGAGAGTTAGAAAAACTCAAGAAGAAAGGGAAAGCTTAACTATATAAAGGAACCAATTTAAAATTTCTCTAAAATTTAGTTTACTTTTTCCAATTTTCCTATCTGTGAAAATAATAGGATACTCCTTAAACTTGAGATTATTTCTTATAATTTTGAATATAGAGCATATTTGAAATTCATAACCATTTGTTGTGTCACATTCTAACGCCAATAAAGCTGCTTTGCGTGAGTATATTCTATAATTTGAAGTATTATCGTTTATGGGCGAATGTGAAATCAATTTAAATAAGTAGTTAGCTCCCTTACTTATAATTCTTCTGCTAAATGGCCAATTTTCTATCCCACCTCCTTTTATATATCTAGAACCTATGACTAGATCGCAATTTTCATTTAAGGCAATCTTCATCATCTCTGGTAAATATTTTGGATCATGGCTAAAATCTGCGTCCATTGTAACTATGAAATCAGATTCCAGTTCTATTGCTTTTTTAATCCCATATCTTAGTGCTGATCCTAGGCCTCTTTCATGATATCTTACGAATATAGTTAGATTATTGATGTTTAAACCTTGTAGTACTGATGCGGTTCCATCAGGGCTATTATCATCTACTATGAGGATTCTCGAGGTATAGGGTACTATTCTGTTTATCTCCTTTACTAGTTTTATGATATTGTCTCTTTCATTATAAGTAGGTATAACGATAGAAAAATTAACCATTACACATCTCCCATATCGTATCCCCTACGTGATGAAGATTGATAGCAAACTTTCCTCTCTTTTCAACTAAAGCCTTATCCTTTGGAATTAAAACTCTTAATATTGCAACAGGTAAATTTGTCTTGGTTTTAGCCAAAATAATATCATTCTCTTTACATTCACAACCATATTCTACTATACCCGGAGTGAAAAGATCAGCTCCTCTACTGACCGCCTTTACAGCTCCCTCATCTATAATTACATAAGGTAAGCTTATCTTTAGTTTCATTACTGCACAAAGCGTAGGAATTAGGTCGTTAAAGAAAGCTAAAATATCGTTTACGTAGTACCATGTTTCCTTTTTCTCCTTACCTATCTCTAATTTAGCATTTGAAATATCAATATTATACTTCTCTTTTATTTTGCTAATGAAGATCTTAGCATCCTTTGACGACATAACGTGTCTTTGCATGAATCAAATAACCTCTTCTAGTTTTGTAGGCATTTTGAGTATTCTTTTTCCGATACACTTTTCTATCGCATTTATCACTGCTGGAGTTGAGGCAATTGCCCCAGCCTCACCTATTCCTTTAGAATTAGTAGGGTGACTTGACAACCCCTTTTCTATGTAATGCCACTCAATCCTTGGGACTTCCATTGCAGTTGGAAATCCATAGTCAGTTAGATTTGAATTTAGTAAATATCCCTCCTTGCTATATATTGCCTCTTCATATATAGCCTGACCTATCCCTTGTACAGCTCCACCAATTATCTGGCCTTCAGCAAGTAATGGATTTACAACTTTTCCTACATCGTCAAGCGCAACGTATTTTCTCACTCTTACACTTCCAGTCTCCTTATCTACCTTAACTAAGGCCATATGAACTCCGTAGGGTACAGTGTAACCTGGTTTAGTCACATTATAGACATAAGTTATATCTAAGGAATACCCCATCGAATAGGCGTTCTGGATTACCTCCTTCAAAGTAATACTCTTACCGCTCTTCTTATGAGAAAATATACCATTTTTATATTCTATCTCTTCCGCATCTGCATTTAACATTTTTGCACTAACCTCAATCAATCTTCTCTTTAATTCCTCAGCAGCCTTATACATCGCTGAGCCTCCAATTGTTAATGTTCTACTTCCCCAAGTTCCAATTCCGTCTGAAATTATATCTGTATCTCCCCATCTAACCTCAATGTTCTCTATTGGTACCTCTAAAACATCTGCCACTATTTGTGCAAAAGCAGTTCCATCACCTTGCCCATGCGGACCGCTACCAGTTATTATTATAATCTTTCCATCACTCTTAGCTAGAATTCTAGCGGTCTCCCAGGGACCAAATGCTGTTATCTCTACATACATACTTGAACCTACACATTCATCCACATTAGCTTCCTTTTTCAGCGACTGGTAATATTCTCTTGCTTTATTCAGTAGTCCCATATAATCCCCAGAATCATAGGTTATACCTAAGGCGTTCTTGTACGGTAATTCTCTAATCAAATTCCTTTCTCTTATGTCAAATTCATCTTTTCCTAGTTCTAACGAAATTATGTTAATTATTCTCTCTATAAAATATGTAGCTTCAGGTCTCCCAGCTCCCCTATAGGACTGAGTTGGTGCCTTATTTGTGTTCACTGCATATTCCTCTATCTTTACGTTTTGAATCCTATAAGGTCCCAACATCATTCTAATTGTGCTGTGAACATTGCCTATTTCATCGTCATTTGCATCTGGATAAGGTGCACCCAAATCAGCAATTATAGTACCTTCTATACCTAGTATTGTGCCATCTCTCTTTACTCCAACCTTAAACCTTAATCTCTTATCTCTTCCGTGACCGGCACTCTGCATTTCCTCAGAGCGAGTGGGTATCCACTTTAAAGGTCTCTTCAATTTTAAGGCTAATTTAGCTACGGCATATTCTTCCGGATGAGCTATTATTTTACTCCCAAAAGCTCCTCCCACATCTGGCTGAATCACTCTTATGTTATCAATTCCTAGAAAGTTCATAAGGTTTCTTCTTAAGTAATGTGCAGATTGGGTAGATGACCATACATTTAACCTATTTCCATCAAAGTGAGCCAAAATACCTCTGGTTTCTAAGGGATTAGCTATTACTCTCTGGTTATATAACTCTCCATTAATTACTAGGTCAGCCTCTTTAAGACTCTCCTCAGTGTTTCCCGCTTCCCATTTCTTATACTCGTAAATGTTAGACTCCTTCTTAGTGTAAACTTTTACATCATTCTTTAAAGCCTCTTGTGGATCGATAACGAAAGGTAATTCCTCGTACTCTATTTCTATACTCTCCAATAAATCATAAGCCTCATATCTATCTCTTGCTACTACCATTGCTAATGGTTGACCAACGTAAGTAGTCTCCTCGACTGGTATTGGGAAATCACTACCGGGATTTATATCCTCACCGGTGAATATATTGTCACTGGTCTTCCTTATTTTTATTTTGGCATGCGGTTTAACTGATCGAAGAAATGCCACAAATAATGTTCCTGGAAATTCTATATCATCAACATATGTTGAGCGTCCAGTTAAGAATTTAGAATCTTCAATTCGCTTGATGGGTTTACCAACGTACACAAATTAATCTATTGGTTGATGTTTTTAAGCCTTACGTGAATATTAGGATGTGTAGATAAAAACGTAGTTTCTTTCACATTATATTTAATTATTAAATCTTCTAATAATCTTCTATTAGTAAATCTTAAGGCAAATTTATCTGCACTTAATTCAAATCTCCTTTGGAAATATCTTTGCATAAACAAGGCGAAAAATGCAAAAGGAATTAATGCAAATAAATTAAAATTAAGAAGGTAAGAAAAGGTTACGATTATCGAAATTATATAAAGGCTCATTTTAACATGATGATTTAACTTTAAATGCCCAACTTCGTGCATGATAGCTGCTTTTATATGTTCCTCATCTTCTCCATTCACTAATCCTCTAGTTATAACGATAAATTTTCCCCAAACTGAGGTCAGAGAGTATGCATTTACTTCATTAGAGTTTACAATATATATAGGATAATTCCATATGGTGGAAAATCTTATTGTCCTTTTAAGCATTATTGCAGGTACTATGATGAATTCAAGCAAAATAACCAGTGTGAGTAAACCGAAAGTAATAATTAAATCCACAATTAATATAGCGTAAGTATTACCATATATTCCTTTTTAAAATGGTGGAGGGATTCTCACACATGAAAAGTGTAGTTATGGAAAACGGAAAGGTCAAAATAAAAGAGCTGCCATTACCTAAACTGCAGCAAGGCGACGTATTAGTTAAAATGAAGGCTTGCGGATTGTGTGGGACTGACATAGAGAAGATTTATGGGCAATATACTGCATCGCAACCGATATTAGGCCATGAGCCAGCTGGAGTAATCCAAGAATCCACAGTGGATTGGTTAAAGCCTGGAGATAGAGTTTTTGCTCATCATCACGTTCCATGTTATGAATGCTACTATTGTAAAAAGGGAAGTCCAACGATGTGTCCATATTATAGAAAAACCAACTTAGATCCTGGTGGATTTTCGGAATACTTCAGAGTTCCAGCTTGGAACGTTTCAAGAGGTGGAATATTAAAGTTACCAGAAAATGTAAGCTTCGAAGAAGGTGCATTTATAGAGCCCTTAGCTACTGTTATTAGAGCACAAAGGAGAGTAACAATTAACAAGGATGATACAGTATTTATCGTTGGAATAGGTCCTATGGGGTTACTACATGCAATGATGGCTAAGGTAAATGGTGCGGGAACTGTTATAGCATCAGATGTAAGTGAGTACAGAGTTGAATTCGGATACAAGGTAAGTATTGATTATTCGTTTGACGCAAGGAAAGTTAATGTAGTGGATGAAGTTAGGAAATTAACTTATGGCAGAGGTGCTGATGTTACCATAATTGCTTCTGGTTCTCCTTCTGCAATCATCTCTGGTCTTAATGCTACTAGAAAAGGTGGTAGAGTTTTGTTATTTGGAGTGCCATATAAGGGAACGATACTTAATTATGACATTAGTGATCTCTTAAATAATGAAATTTCAATAATTCCTAGTAATGCTGCTGTGGAAGAGGACACAAGAGAAGCATTATCTATAATAGCTAACAAGAAAATTGATGTATCTAAGCTGATAACTCATAGATTTCCTTTAGATGAGTTCAATGAGGCCGTAAGGGTAGCCAAGGAGGGAAATGCCATAAAGGTAATAATATATAGTTAGGATAAGAAGAAAGTATAAGATTAGACTTAATTTAAATAACCTTAGTGCATTTTTAATATCTTTTTCGTCTGGTAAATTTCCATATCCTACTCTATAGTGTCCAATCTTTTCTAAACTCACGTTTAGTAAACCTGCAGCAATAGCTATAGGGTATTTAGCATTTACACTTTCCATTTTTGTCTCTCTAAGTGCTCTCCATCCTTGTTTTACGTTAAGTCCTAAGATTAAGCCTGCTGTTAGCATTATCATTCCAGTCAGCCTAGCTGGGAGATAATTAAGTATAGTGTCGATTTTCGCCGAGATCCAACCTTCTTTTCTAAGCTCTATAGTCTTATACCCTACCATACTATCCATTGTATTTGCAAGTCTTTGTAACATTGCTCCAAACATTCCAAAGATAAGAAACCAGAATATTGGGGAAGTTATTCCATCTACCGTACTCTCAAATAGTGATTCGATTAGCGCAGAAGCTATATGACCTTTATCGCTTTTACTTAAATCTCTTCTGACAATTTGTTGTGCATAGTACCTAGCTTGGTCGTCTAAGCTCGATCCTTTTTTCACAATTTCATAAAGCATTTTGATTGAAAATGTTGTTTTTAATGAAAATACTAAGATTATTATTTTAAGGTAAATTGGAATTGGCATAGCTATTGGTAAATATACAAAAATAAATAATGGGGGTAAAACCGATATTATCCACAAGAGAGCTCCGTAGAAATAGCCCTTGTAGGGTTTAATTAACGCTTCTGATATTTTCCCAGTCCAAACTACAGGATGTATATAAATAGGTGGTTCTGAAATCGTAAGATCCCATATCAATGCAAGTGCAAGAATAAGTAACACAGGATAGATAGTAATGAGTAATTTAAATTGGTTATCTCATTGGTTAATAGGAATAGTGGGAAGGAAAGAGTTATTGATGCACCAGCTATATCACCAGAAGATCCTCCAAGCGATCCACAAATCTTATACATTATTACATAGAATACTAGAAAAACTATTACATTATATAATGAAATAAACGGAATTGATTCAAGAAGTAATACTATAGATTTTCCTTCCAATTTATTGTGAAAGATTTTCCCTAAATTACTTTCCGGAATTGGTCTTATGGTTGAAACTATGTAAAGGCTTATTGACACCGAGAGTACGTTAGATGAGATTAGATAGAGTATAGCGTATAGTGAGAAAAAACCTAGCTTTATTAACGCTACTATTTGAATCGATAGATATACTAAAAGTAAACCTATACCTCCAGAACCTATTTCAACATCCTTTAATGCTTTTATCTTCCTCTCCCTATCTCCTTTTGTCATTAATGCGTCTCCTAAGTCCAATAAACCGTCTAGATGATTAAATCCCCTAAGTATTTCTATTACACCTAGTAATACTATTCCAGCAAGATCTCCAAGAATTTTATATAAGAGAGCATACACTACACTTTCTATTAATGCTAACGATATGCCAATAATTAGTGGCGATATGTAGGAATATTCTGCAATTTCCTCTAACGACGCGTTACTCCTAACTGGAATTGCGGTAAAAAACGAGAACAACGCAAGTATTCTTTTTAATCGCATACGGATTTATTTATTGGCAAAGTTGATATGATTAAGTGTCAATAATAGTAGCCTCAACCATGAGTGATTCAGGTAAATCGTTTGTAACCACTGGGCTAGTTAGGATTTTAAATGCAAAACCACTTAAAATTCAAAATATGTCTTTAAATAGTATTTCAACTTGGGACGGTGGAGAAATAGCGTTCATACAAGCTTACCAAGCATGGGGAGCTGGAATAAGACCAGAAAGGTATATGAACCCGATTTTGCTCAAACCAATGGGTAGAGGCGTTGAAGTAATCTTTATGGGAAACTCGCTTGGTATTATGAATGGTAATGAGTATTATAATTTAGCAACCAATGCATTGTGGCAAAAAGTATCACAACTCTTAACAAATAATATTGTAATAGAGGCTGCAGGAGGTATAGGAGAACCAAATTTTATTGATAAGGATATTACGGCAATAAAAGTAATGAAAGAGAAGGGAATTCCAGCTATTTTAGTATTAGATATAGACAAGGGAGGTGCGTTTGCATCAGCATATGGCACTTATATGATGCTTCCTCAATCCGTTAGAGAGAACTTGAAAGGATTCATTATTAACAAGTTTCGAGGAGACGAAAAGTTTCTATATGACGCTATAAAATGGCTTGAAGAGAAAACTGGGATGAGATATTTAGGTTATTTGCCTTTTCTCAGTGAGGCTCCTATAATGCCTGAAGATTCCATGAATATTTACAATTTTGGTGAGGGCGATGCGGAAGTTGTAATAATAGCCTATCCTTATATGAGCAATTTCAATGAATTTTATGCTTTAGCTAAATCTAATGCTCATGTATCCTTTGTGAGAAAGCCTAAAGAAATTGCCAAGGCTGATCTGGTAATTTTACCAGGTAGTAGGAACACTTTAGAATCGTTAAAATGGTTAGTTGAAAATGGATTCGTGGAGTATCTAAGACAAAAAACTAGGAATATTTTAGGTATTTGTGGTGGTTTTCAGCTTTTAGGTAAAAAGCTTGTAGATCCTTATGGAATTGAGGCTGGATATCCTATAGAATATGAAGGTTTAGGAGTATTTGACCTCCATATACACTATAACATGGCTAAAGTTATTTCCATGAGTTCTGGTGTTTCTGAATACGGCGAAATAAATGGTTATGAAATTAGAAGGGGAGTAGTAAAGTACCTAAACGAAAAGCCCTTACTTGAAATAACCTTGAGAAATGGTGAAAAAGTAAGTGTTGAAGATGGGGCAAGGAAAGGTAGGATTGTTGGGTTAAGTGTACACGGAAGTCTTTTTTCTGACGGAATGAAAAAATTACTGAAGGAATTCAATATTGATATTTACTCACAATCAATGGTAGACGAGATTCAACAGCAAGCAATTCGTGTAGAACAATTTTTAAGGAAATATTTACATATTGACGAAATAGTTGAAATTTATAAGCAATGAATCTTTAGTCATACCTAAATGTTTGATCCTGCTTCGTTTGTTGAGGAAATAGGACCTCAGCTGAAACAGAAGATTGGTAATGAGAAAGTCTTAGCTGCAGTGAGTGGTGGTGTAGATAGTACTACGGCAGCAGTTTTAGCTTATAATTTGTTGGGCAGCAATGTGATTCCAGTATTGATAGATACTGGATTTTTAAGGAAAAATGAAGCTGAAAAAATTAAAGTTTATTTAAGTAATGTTCTACCTAACCTTATTATAGTAGATAAGAGGGAAACATTTATTTCTGAGATAGAGGGAATAGAAGAAGCTGAAGCGAAAAGGAAGAAATTTAGAGAACTATTCTATTCAACCATTTCATCATTAATGAAAAAGTTCAATGCAAAGTATTTAATGCAAGGAACGATAGCAGCTGATTGGGTAGAAACGCAAGGCGGAATAAAGACACAACACAATGTTCTAGTTCAAATAGGTATAGACACAGAGAAGGAGTGGGGCTTTACACTAATTGAACCATTGGCAGACCTTTATAAGAATGAGGTTAGAGAATTAGCTAGATATCTTAAATTACCTAAAGAAATCTCAGAGAGGCAACCATTTCCTGGCCCTGGCCTCCTAGTAAGAGCAATCGGTAAATTAACCAGGGAAAAGTTAGAAGTTGTGAAAGAGGCTACTGATATAGTTGAAAGACATTTAGATCCTTTTAACTATTCACAATACTTTGCGGTTTCCTTTGAATCTGATGGTAGTTTTGTAAATTTGGACGGTATTAAGGCATTTTTATATAAGGCGAAGGCTACTGGAGTTAAGGGTGATGTTAGAGCTTATGGTAGCATAGCAAAAATTAAGTGTAATGATATTAATGTTGTAAAAGACTTTGTCGATAACCTAGTTAAGTATGATATTACTCATGTATTATGCTCCTTAGATGAAAAGGGTAATGGGAAATACAGTGTTGCAATAAGGGCAGTTATTACGGAAGACTTCATGACTGCTGACTATGCTAGAATACCTAAAGAAGTTCTAGATAAAATTAGTTCTGAAATATTACAAAAAATACCTAATGTGAAAGAAGTACTTTACGATGTTACTTCTAAGCCACCTGCGACTATTGAGTTCGAGTGATTAGTATTTTGAAACTTTTTCAAGTAATTGTATTCTTTTTGCAGGATGTGGGTGATCCATAAATATATCTGCATACCATGGAACTTTAGTAGTCTTCCAAATCTCCACTAGTTCTCTAGCATTCCATGTTGGAACTTCTTCAACGGCATTTGTGAAGAATAGCATACTTGTCATTTGATTGGTAGTACTCTTTTTCTTAAATTTCTCTAATGCACCAGGATCCATTGATAGTGTTAATTTAGCTAAGGCTAACTGTAAGTTTTCTTTTCCACCTGGTACCGTTAAGGCTGAATTAACATCTGCATATGCTTCTCTCATTCTATTTAGAGATAGTACAAGTAATTGGAAAATGAAGCTTACTACCATCATAGCAATCCCTATTAAGAAAAGCAACCCTCCATTATTTCCTCTTCCATTACCTCCTCCACCGCTAAATAACCCTCCCCAGAATAACCACCAACCTAAGTAATAAATTAGAGCTGGAATCAGACCTACTGCCATTAGTAATTCTACATCTCTATGTTTTAGATGTCCTAGCTCATGACCTGCTACTGCCATTATTTCCTCTCTGTTTAGTAATTTTAATATTGGTAACGTAAATGCTATTCTTTTACCAGCTATTGGACTTCCATATGCAAAAGCGTTAGGAAATGGTACATCAGCAATATACACTTTTGGGACTTCTTTAAATCCATTATATTTGGCAACTTCGGCTACTGTACTGTATAACCATCCATAAACAGGATCAGTAGGGGTTACCTCTACCGTTCTATATGCCCAGTTTATCATGTATGGTCCGAATAACCATTGAATAATGTTAAGGAAGAATATAAACACTAAGATGGATAATATTAACCCAACTCCAAATTGTGCTCCGAACACGTAATCGGCAACTGCTAATGCTAATGCAAATCCTAGTAAAACAATTCCCAAAGTTGCTAGTGCCATATTTAGTCTTAATTTTGCTACTTCCCAATTCATATGCTATTCTCTTGCGGGAAGTTTATATTATTTTTCATTATAGCCAGCAATGATATTAGCAAGGAAACATAACCCAAACTTATATTATCTTTTTTCTCAATAATAGTAAATATGAAAGAAGAATTCGTAAGAGAATATATGAAAACCAATGTGATAACAGTAAGTAGAAACACTGAGCTTAAAGAAGTGACTAAAATAATGGCTGATAATAACGTAGGCTCAGTAATTGTGGTAGATAATGGGAAACCTATTGGTATAATAACAGAGCGTGATGTAGTTAGGGCAATCGGAAAAGGTAAAGGTTTAGATGTAAAGGCAGAAGAGATTATGACTGCCTCCCTTATAACTATCAAGGAAGATTCACCGATAACTGGTGCATTAAGTCTTATGAGAACATATAATATTAGACATTTACCAGTTATTGATCATGATGGAAACTTAAGGGGAATAATATCTATAAGAGATATTGCGCTTGCAATAGATGATATTTTAGAAGGCTAACAATTTTGTGAAATTGATTTAAGATTTTTCGTCGAATCTTTTTGATTCGATAGACTATAAATACTTTATTTTTGATACGTAAACATGTGGATAAAAAAGAGAGTGTGAGAGTTACAAGAATAGGTATTATTAACTTACTAACTAGGGCTTTAGGGGCGCCTATATCATTTATCTTCACGTTGTTAGTTGCAAGATACTTGTCAAATCCCCCTTATGGTATTATTTATTTTGCGACTTGGCAAACCTTGTATGTTCTCACAATAGGCTATTTTACAATACCCGCAAATCTATTCTCATTAATAACGTCAAGATATTCTGCAGAAAAAAAGAATGTGGGTGGGATAGTAATAATTAATTTGATCGCTGGAATTATTTCAGGTTTGGTTTTCGCTATTTTGGTCCCATACTATATTTCCTTAACCAAGCTTGATGTCCCTATCTATTTCTATTCTGCGATATCGCTAATCGTTCTAACCTATTTGCTGACTGTAACGAATTCGATAGCTCAAGGGAGAACGCCTAAGATAATTGGAATTTCCGCATTAATCTTTCAAATTTTGAGATTAATTACGGGAATTATATTCATGTTCATATTTAATCTCTCCATCTTGGCAGTAATCTTAGCCTATAGTATAGGTTATCTCGCTCAGATTTTATTTAATTTATTCTTCATAAGAGCTAATCTGAAGATTGACTTTATGGTAGCTTTTTCGGCTGTTAGAAAAGCGGTGGTATATATAGCGAATTATATTCAATATATTCTAGAAGCATCAATGGTATGGATTACTCTAGCTATCGTAAAATCAGATTTAGTAGTAGCATATTTTGAATCTGCCATTATAGTTAGTAATATCCAGATTTGGTCACAAGCAATATATACTGGCCTAATGGCTAAGCTAGCTGAAGACAAGAACCCATCTATAATTAGTGATTCAATTAGACTATACTCAATAGTGGGGAGTTTATTTTTAATTCTTATTTACATAGATGGTTATGGACTTTTATACAAACTAAGACCTGAATATACTGGGGCTATTTTCTCTCTCTATATTCTTACTTTTTCAAATTTCATAAGAGGTTTGTATAGTATCTTCTATCAAAGTATAACAATGGCTGATCCTACTTTATCAGTAGAATCTAAGAATGAATTCAAAGGTCACTTGTTTAAGCTGACTACTTCCAATTTACTTTACTCATTACTAGGTCTAGGAATTTCAACTGCACTGATTTACTTCTTTTCCTCTTACTCTCCTTATTTATTAGCAGCTTTCATGAGTGTTGGGATAGTAGTTAATTCGTTCTCGATGCTGTTTACTTCCTATAAAACATGTAAAGGAATTTATAATTTCAGTTTCCCATTAAGAGAATTTCTAATACCACTATCTTTAGGCGCACTTAGTCTGCCTATATCAATGGTCTATAGGCCAGTAAGTTTTCTTGCAATGGGGGTATATGCTATAATTGTAATTTCGTTCTTCACTCTATATAATTACGCTTTTAACCCATACGGTAGAAGGTTAGTAATAGCGATTATAAGAGAATTTAAGCAAAGAGTTTAATCTACTCTATATGCTTGGTTCAGAAATTCGAATGGCCAAATTATTCGAAAAAGGTAGAGCTTTTGTTGTAGCATTGGATCACGGATTGGTTATGGGGCCATTAAAGGGAATAGAAAATCCTATTGAAGTCGTTGCAAAAATTGCTAAAAATGGTCCAGATGCCTTGCAAATGACTCCGGCAATGGTTAAACTTGTTAAGGAGAATTTTTTCTCAAGAGGTTCGCCTATGCTAATTGCTAGATTAGATACTGCGAATGTCTGGAGACAAAAATACAAAGTCTATAATGAAGGTTATTATGCGAATATTTACACAGTAAAGGACGCAATTAATATTGGGGCAGATGCTGTAGTGACGTATCTAGTAGTTGGCTATGGTAGCGATACAGTTGAGGGGTATAATTTGAGTGCCTTAGCTTCCTTAAGGAAAGAAGCAAATGATTATGGGATACCGTTTATCGTAGAACCATTATATGTTACAAAAGATAATCCAGATTCAGTAAAAGAACTAGACCTCGTAAAGTATGTGAGTAGATTAGCGTCTGAAATAGGAGCTGATATCCTAAAGGTTGACTACACGGGAAATAAGGAATCATTTAGACAAGTCGTTAACGTAGCGTTTAGCCCAATCCTAATTAGGGGAGGCCCAAAAACTAACACAACGGAGGAATTCTTAAAGATGTTGCGAGACGCTTTAGAGGCTGGAGCTAAGGGTGTAACTGTGGGTAGAAATTTATGGCAAGCAGATGAACCAGACAAGTTAGCCAAAGCAATATCGAAGGTTGTTCATGAAAATGTAGATATTGGAGAAGCTTTAAAAATTTTAAAGTAAAGGCTAGTCTATGCAATTAAAATGGATAAACTTTTTCTTTTATTTGGCCTTGGTCGTGCTTATTTTAGTATATACTTATGAAACAGTAATTACGTTCTCATCCATTAATGCCTATATAGGAGATGAGGTATGGTACCCTACTGCTGCCTATAATATGTTAAAATTGGTTTTTCATATAACTCCTCCACCAATGACAAGTATAGGGTATCCCAATGAGCAGAATATTCAAACATATATTAACCCAGAGCATCCTCCTTTAGCTAAATACATAATGGCAGTTTTCATCTATTTTATGGGATACTATTCAATAGCCTGGAGATTGGCAAGTTGGATTCTAGGAGATTTGATGCTTATAATAGGTTATTTTCTTGGTAAAAAGTTAGTAGGGAATGGAATTTTAGGCAACCTTGCCGGAATACTTTCTGCTCTTCTCATTGCATTAGATCCTAATGTGTGGACTCTTCACGGGATAGCACTTCTTGAAATTTACGTATCCTTCTTTAGTCTACTATCTCTTTATTTTCTATTAAACGAGAAACCATTATGGGCTAGTATAGCGTTAGCACTAGCTATGCTGTCAAAGGAATCAGCTTATGTTTTAATATTTCCGTTTCTTTACTACTTAGGGGAAATCTCAAATAGTGTCAAGAAAAGGGCAATCTATGGTATTGGATTACCAGTTTTAATTTACGTTCTGTTCTCTACCCCGTTGATAGCTTATTATGGTGGAGTTAAAGCATGGCTAGACGCTACTGTGATCCATAGCGCGACATGGGACATTACTAATGGTCATATCACGCTAACAGCAACTTCTCAAATTTCAACCCCGTGGGATTGGTTTTTTAATATTCATTCTTTCTACCTTGGTTACAACTTATATGCCGATACTAATCCTTATGTGTTAATACTATGGATAATCACGACTCCGCTCGCATTTATTTTCAGAGATAGTAAGCTGATAACCACTACAATGTGGGCCTGGACTATGTGGATAGGATTTGTAGTCGTATACCTCCTAGGGAATCACACTCTATTTAGTTTTTACGTAACGGATTTTATGCCAGTAGTTGATGTATACGTAGTTGTGTCACTATTTAAACTAGTCCAAAAGATAAATATTCTAAGGTAATTTTTTAACAGTGTAAGGGAAAGAGTTTAAATAATAGTCACAGAAAATTGATTTTCGGATGAGTACTTCGTCACTCAGTAAAGCTCAACAGAGTCAAGAACCAAAAAGACACTTAGGCTTTATTGATATCGTTTTTCTTTCAATGGGTTCCCAAGCGCCCTTTCTGAGCATTCTAACATATGGCGTAGAAGCGTTTATTATTGCCGGTTTCTTAGCTCCAATAGCTATTATTTTAGGTACTTTATTAGTCCTATTAAATGGATTTGTAGTTTATGAGCTTTCAAAAAGATTTACCAAAGCAGGTGGTTATTATACATACGCATTCTATTCTTTAACTAAGCGTTTAGGTTTCGAGACTGGATGGCTCTATGTATTGTATTCAACTACGTATGGTGTTGCGTACATTTTTGGAACTACGTACATAATCTATCACGTTTTGGGTGTAAATCCATGGATAGTAGGGCTAGGTCTATTATCGGTTGCGTCCTTGTTTGCTATAATGGGTATAAAGATTAGTACAAAATACGCTATTTTAACAAGCTTGTTAGAAATAAGTATTATGACTATTCTTGCAATAGTGTTTTTAAGTTCTACTGGATATCACTTGTATAATCCATCATCCTTTCATGTAAGCCTAGGAACTTTAGCATATGCCATCCTATTCGGTTCCAGTATACCCACTGGGTATGGAGCAATAACGCCAGTTTCTGGTGAAGCTAAAGACGCTAAAAAGACAATTAGCAGAGCCATTATAACAGTTATTTTACTAGGAGGATTGCTAGCTGCATTCGATATTTACGCAATAGGTGATCATTTACTATTCTATAAGATTTCTGCAAGTAGAGCTGATATTTTGCATCTAATAGAAAATAGGTTTGGTCTTATCACGTTTATATTTGTTTTATTTGCAGCTATAAATGATGGTATCTTAGGTAGTTTAGGCTTTATAATAGCAACATCTAGGACAATCTTCGCAATGTCTTATACTAATCTCTTACCTAAAGTTTTCAGCAAATTTGAAAGTTACAAAGGTCCTACTAACGCAGTGATATTGTCAGTCATATTATACTTTGTGACTTCACTTTTTGGTCTGTACTTCATAAATAATCCATTTGTTGCATTTGGAGTCTTAGGAACTATAGCGTTGTTTTCAAGTCTATTTGTACATGTAGCAGCTAATTTCTCATTAATAAAAATTTCAATAAAGAAGTTCAGAAAGAGATTGTTCCAAATCATCATTGGAATTGCTGCTGTAATATTTAGCGTATTTGAGCTAGTAAATTCTATATCTTCTGCGTCTCCTATAGAAGTATATATCTTTATGTCATTCATTATAATAGGTTTTCTAACAGCTGAGACGTTAAGTATGATAGAAGAGGAAAATGAGCAAGAAGAATAGGTCTGCAATGAGTTTATATAATGTGAAAGTTTTAATATCAACTGATGCTTAAAAAGGCTGTAATCACATCTGCTGGAAAAGGTAGCAGAATGAAACATATAACGAGTGTATTACCAAAGGCGTTACTTCCTTTATTTGTCACTGAAAATGGCAGTAAGGTAACTAGACCAGTTATAGACTTAATAATGGATTCATTGAGCAAGGTAGGTATTGAAAAATTTTGTATCGTAGTAGGAAGGAATGGGATGCTATTAATGCAATACTTATTCGATAGAACACCAACCTTTGTATTCCAAGATATGCCTAAGGGATTTGGTGACGCTGTATTGAGAGCGGAGGACTTCTCATCTAATGAGCCATTTTTCGTTCATGCAGACGATGGCGTTTTAACTAAAGGATATGAGTCACTTAAAATGCTATTTGACGAAATAAATCCAGATGGTGTACTTTTCGTTAGAAGAGTGGAAAATCCTAGTAGATATGGGGTAGTAACTATCGAAGATAAAGGTGTATATGATGGTCATAAATTATATAAGGTAATTGACGCAGAAGAAAAACCATTACACCCAAAATCTAATTTAGCAATAGCAGCAGTTTACATTTTTAAGCCCAGTATATTTAATGCGCTGAAGCAAATCAATGTTGAAGAAGGTAAAGAGATAGAATTAACCTATGGAATTCATAATTTGTTACTAGAAGGTAAAGAGGTTTATGCGTTAGAGATGAATGAAGATGAGAAATGGCTAAATGTGGGAGATCCTAAAAGTTATCTAGACGCATTAAACTATTCATTTAAATTTCTTTGACAACAAAATATATTTGATGATACTTGTTGGAGTAGATGGTGGAGGAAGTAAAACAAGTGCTATAGCCTATACTTGTAGTGGGTCTTTTTTAGGAAAAGGTCTAGCTGGGCCAGCAAATTTTCACAACATCGGTGTTGAAGAGGCTGTAAAAAACGTTAATAAAGCTATCTTATTAGCAACAAAAGGTATGAAACCTGACGTTGCTTATATAGGATTGGCAGGAATAGATTCTAAATATGATTATAACGTAATGTCAGAAGCGCTGAGGTCTATTGCTAAGAACGTCTATATCGATCATGATGGTTTTGTCGCGCTTTATGCTGAAACTAGAGGAAAACCCGGTGTTATAGTCATAGCTGGTACTGGGAGTGTTATAGTTGGTTACGATGGGAGTAGGAGAGTTCGATTTGGTGGTCTAGGATGGTTAATAGCCGACGAAGGTTCAGCTTATTGGATAGGAAGAGAAGCATTAAGAGCTTTTGGAAAGATGTTAGATGGAAGAATGAATAAAACAGTAATTGCAGAGAAGATAATGAGAAGTTTAAATATAAATGATATTGACGATCTCATCAAGTGGGCTTATCATGAGGGACATAAAGTTAAAGATATTGCATCATTAGCTAAAATAGTAGATGAGGCTGCTAATGAGGGAGATGAGATAGCCTTAAATATATTGAAAAGTGCTGCTTATGAGCTCGCTAGTTATTCTGTTCAACTTGCAGTTAAAATAGGAGTTGACAAGATATATCTTAAAGGCGGGATGTTTAATTCTCCAATGTATTTCAACTTCTTCAGGGGTTATCTAGACAGTAATAATATAAAAGGTATAATTGCAGAACATGACCCAGAACAAGGTGCTCTGCTTTTAGCCTTTAAATATGCAGGATGTAACAGTAGTGTGCTAAATTGGTAGAACTATTAAGAAATTTCAATAATATAATATATCATATTTACTGTGATATACAAAAAGTCCTCCATAAGAGGATTGAGTTCTATATTATCTCATTACTCTATTTCGCTTGATTTTTCTAGAAAATGTCGAAATATACTTAGGAAAAGTGACATATTTGATTTCTACAGTTATCATATAGATTTGCTATAGAACTAACAATAATGAACGTTTATTTAGAGCATTCAACGACAAATGATGTATCCGAATAGAATTATATTTTATAAATAAATACTGTGTAGAGACTCTAATGTGAAAAGATGAATAATATCAAAAACCTTTTCTAATCATAAATATAAGCCTTAGTAATATTTACAAGGGAGCGTGAGATTCTTAAGATAGGAGATGTAGCAGTGAGTTATGTATATGAAGCTTTGCCTTTTAAATCAAGGGAAATTAACCCCTTGATGCACTTTAAATAGAGATATTAACTCAATAATAATGTTAATAGTATCTACACTAAAGAAAAGTAATAATAAGAATAATATTTAAAAACAACTTTCAAATTATTACTGGATATTCTGATGGAATCAAAGAGTCTTATCTGTAGGGAGTAGCTTTAGTGATAAATAACTTGTATAATATTATATTATGTAACTGGTAGTACTATACCTTCACTTCTAATGTCAGCAACTCCAATATATTTTCCCTTCTTATACTTTAGGGCTT
The DNA here is from genome assembly GCF_009601705.1 of Sulfolobus sp. E5-1-F. Lineage (NCBI taxonomy): Archaea > Thermoproteati > Thermoproteota > Thermoprotei > Sulfolobales > Sulfolobaceae > Saccharolobus > Saccharolobus sp. E5-1-F. Next base: position 2,211,370 of record NZ_CP045687.1, read on the forward strand.
GTACTATTCCTACCTCTGGTGAGTAATAGTCTGTCTGTGTCGCAGGGATGCCGAGTCTCTTTTCAGCTACGACCTTATTTCCTAAGTACATGAATCGAGGTGCTTGAACGGCTTCATCAATTTCCATATTATAATCCGCATAATATTCAAATACTTCAGCGTGAATTTGTGGCCTTAGATCTCCACCTGCACAACCAATTATAACCCTCTCATCCTCTTTCTCAGCCATTAATATAGATAGCGTATGTAAGGGTCTCTTCCTAGGTTCTGGTTTGTTATTTCCCTCAGAAAATCCCGCTCCTCTGTTATTAAATGGTATGTCGTTCACCACTATCCCAGAGCCGAAGGGGTAAAATAGGCTCTGTATAAATCCAATCTCATTCTCACCATCAGAAACTACAAAGAATGTTGTATCTCCAGTGACGTTTACTTTTACCTCGAATCCATACTCAGCTATTTTATTTGCAATATATTTCTCCGATAATAACATCTCTATTGGGACGTTTACAAATTTTGGATCAGCAATATATTTATTTCTATCGCTATAAGCTAGTGCACTCAATCGCACATGATCATTTATTCTCCTTACGTCATTGAAAGGTAATTTGTTTATCTCAGTTAGCTCAATCATTTTTAGTAATTCCAATGTAGTTATTCCTTGGCTATTTGGCGGTAATTCATACAGTGTGAAATCTTTATATTTCATTTTTACTGGATTAATGACTTCGCCATGAAATTCACTAAAGTCCTCATAACTTATTGGTACTCCTCTATCTCTTAATCCTTCAGTTAGTTCTTCAGCGATTTTCCCATCATAAAAACTTCTAGGATCTTTTGCAATCTCCTTCAAAACTCTACCAATTCCCTTGAGCTTTATTTCATCGCCAAATCTTTTATTCCCATAAACTCTATTCCAATCATCTGATAATTTGAACGAACTTATTATTGCGTGGTGTAACCCTCTTCCCACCATAAAGCCATTGGTTGCTAATGAAATTGCAGGATTAAGTAATTCGTTTAATGATTTTGAGGCGTAATTTTGATAAATGAATTCCCATAGATCTACTAATCCTGGAACGACTACAGTTAGTGGACTTCTATCGCTATCTATTTTCTCTACTTTCAATTCCTTAGGAGCCCATCCAGATGCATTATATGCTATTATACCCTCTGGTGTCTTGGCTAAAAGAAATCCATCACCACCGAGACCACTGGTATGTGGTATCACTACTGATAAGGTAGCGCTTATTGCTATAGCGGCATCAAATGCGTTTCCTCCATCTTCTAAAACTCTAGCTCCTATATAACTTGCTATATAGTTTTGTGTTGCGACGACTTTTCTACCTACTGCGGATGGCATAATTATTTAATAGTTTGACAAACATAAAAATATCCATTACCGTTATGGAACTACCACCAGAAGTTAGGAATAATCTAAGTGAGGGCGTATGTCTTACGTGCTGTAACAATTCAGTAATATGCATGACAAGTGACTATCCTAAAAATACCGATGTTGAGGTATTATTTGAAATAGATAAGGAAGGTAGAGAAGTAATCTTTAGGCATATAGTCATGGATGATCCTTCAAATCCATTAACTGTCGAATATTCGGTAGACACTAAATTTGTTGAAAATGTTTCCCAAACGAAATCGATTAACATATATTTTGTCGATGAGAACTTTAATGAGGAGAATAAATTAAGAATAACTTTTTCTGATGACGAGATAAGAGTGATGCGGAGGGAAATTGGACTTGGAACTTAAGGATCTACAATCCAAAATGAAGGACATGTATTTTGAGAAGGACTCACAAAGAGGAGTTTATGCTACATTTACGTGGTTAGTAGAAGAGGTAGGAGAATTAGCTGAGGCTCTTCTATCTGATAATTTAGATTCTATTGAAGAGGAATTAGCGGACGTTATAGCTTGGACAGTATCAATAGCTAACCTAAAAGGTATAGACATAGAAGAAGCTTTAAAGAAGAAGTACAAATTGTAAGCAATGGTTAATAAAGAGCAGTTTTATGATCAAATAAGAAAGGCACTAGAAGACGGGAATGCTAAATATTATAGAAACTTAGTTTACATAGAAAGAGATGATTATCTAGATTATGTTAAGGAAATTATAAATCTATTTCTTAAATTTAAACCAGATCCTTCAGTAGCTTATGGTTTCGTACCTTGGGCAAGTGGCTCTAAAGAGAGAATGAAGGTTATAAAAGAATATTTCTCGAAATTTGACGACATCGACTACGCTAATGCTGAATATTACTTAGGTAATACTTATGATTTGGTAATATTGGATACTGTAGACAATTTTCAGCCAATTAACATAGGTAGACTTGTTGATCTTGCTAGAGGTGGAGGTTTAATAGTAATTTATACAAGCAATCTAACCAAAGACAAAGTTTTTAGAACTTCAATAGTAAGGAATGGTTTAGTTTTAGACGAATATGAGAAGAGATTCAAAAGAAAATTGTATGAGCATGAAGGGATATTTATCGTTGACGCTAATGGTTACGTTTCTAGGCCATTTTCCGGCAACATAATGCCAAAATCAGAGAAGAAAATACCAAGAAATCCCGTAATGCCAAGAGAAATTCATGAATTATCACTAAGTGAGGACCAAAATAGAGTTATAGAAAATTTCACTTATTTATTAAGTGGAGGGCAAAGAGCTTTAGTCTTAACAGCTGCTAGAGGCCGAGGAAAAAGTGCTGCTACTGGGTTATCTATAGTTGGGCTAATAGAAAAACTTAGGGAAAGAAAAGGTAAAAGTATTAGAATAATAGTTACTGCACCATCGATAGCAAGTGCATCTCAAGTAATGGCCTTTGCCAAATTAGGTTTAGAAAGTTTAGGTGAAGAGTTTTCAGTGAAGATTAGTGATACCGGACATATAAAGAATATAAAAGGTGATTATTTCAGAGTAGAGTACGTTCCGCCGGATGCAGCTGTTGAAGACGAAGGTGAGCTTTTAATCATAGATGAGGCAGCAGCCTTAGGCATCAATTACATAGATCTAGCGTTAAGAGCGTGGAAAAAAGTAGCCCTAGTAACTACAGTTCATGGATATGAAGGTTCTAACAAAGCTTTTCTTAGATATTTAAGAAGATTAATTGAAAGTAAAAGGATTAGGGTAAAATGGATAAATATGGAGCAGCCTTTAAGATATGCAAATGGGGATCCAATCGAAAAGTGGCTTTATGATGCATTATTACTCGATGCAGAACCTTCGGAACCACAATATCTTAATGATACAATGATTTATGAAGATGTGGATAAATCCGAATTGGCTAATGACGATGCCAAATTGAGAGCGATTTACGGAATAATGGTAACGGCTCACTACAAAAATAATCCAGATGACTTAATGATAATGTTGGATGGTGTTCATCATAAGATAAAAGCTTTACGGATAGGAGAGAACTCATATGTTGCAGCTTGTCAAATAGCAGAAGAGGGTGAACTTTCTGATAATATGGTAGATATTGCTTTGAAAGGAGGTACGTTTGACGGTGATCTGATACCTGATAGAATTATAAAGCACGTCAGAATTAAGGATTTTGCTAGACTACGAGGATGGAGGATTGTTAGAATTGCAGTTGTTTCAGAACTTCAGGATAAGGGATTTGGTAGCGAGCTCTTAAAGATGATATATGAAGAGGCTAAGGATAAAGGATTAGATTGGGTAGGTTCGTCTTTTATGTCAGATCCAAAAGTCTTAAATTTCTGGATAAAGAATGATTTTGTTCCAGTTCATATATCGCCGAAGAAAAATGAGAAATTAGGTGATTACCCAGTTGTTGTCATTAGACCTATAAGTGACATCGCGAAACAAATTGTAAAAATATCCGTATATATGTTAAAAGAGAAGCTTCTTAACACCTTACATGATGTGTACTTTAATATGAACCCTGAAGTAGTTAGGTTAATATTAAAGGGGAGTAAAGTCGCTCACAGAATCGTCGATGTAAATCCAATATTATTAGACAAAATCATCTCATTCCTTCAAGGTGTAAGTCCATATGAATCTTCCGCTGATGGAATACATATGTTAACGTTAAAGTATTTCTGGGATGGAAGAAGAGATTGGAGTTTGACTCAAGATGAGGAATTAGTGCTAATCTCTAAAGTTATTCAAGGTAAGCCATGGAGTTACGTTTCAACTATACTTAACAGTAATAGGACACATATATATGAATTAATATATTCTGCTATATCAAAAATAATGCAAAAATATTATAACTTAACCGCTGATAGTAAGGTAGGTCTAACATTAAAGGATGTGATGAGTTCACAACAATATGATTTAGGTGAATGAATGCACCTCAACTGATACTATTCAAGATTATTGCTACTACCACAAGAATTGAGAATAATTGGTGTAATCCGATAGACATGCCTGGTTTTAATGGATTTCTATTGCTAGAATCCCATACCCATAATCCAACAATTATTTCTAATGCTGTGAAAATTAATGTTAACCAGTAATGTAGCAAGACCACAGCAATAATAAAGATTAGCGACACAATACCGTGAATTATCCATGCAGCTTGTAACCATGGATTTCTCTCCTTGTCTTTTTCCCAAGGTCTGCCTATCTTTAGTTTCATCCTCCTAGTTCCAGTTACTACACCTCCCATAAAGATGACGAAGTATAAAAAGTGTGGAGGAACTATTGCGTTAATTAAAAATGACACTATATTCAGCTTAAATATTTCTAATCCTTGTAGCATAATGAGAAAATAAGATACGAAAGTCGTATAAGCTGCTATATCATGTAATCCCTGGAATATTGAAGGTAGCTTTCCAGCTAAGACATATAGTGTCGCCATACCTAAAAGTGCTGTAAAAACTACTGATATAAATCCAATTATTGATATAAGAGAGGGATGAATTATTAATATGACAAGAGAGAAAATTCCTACTATTGTAGCTAGAATTCTGTGGATCGCTTCAGGGTCTTTTTTAGCAGCTAATTGCATTATATCATGTGTATAGGGCCAATTAGTTCCTAGTGATAAACCATATCCATAGCCTTCTACTATTCCACCAAAAACTATAGTTGTTCCAGCCAATATTGTCTCAAGTGCTGAAAGGTAAGTTAAAATCATCACTGTAATAGTGAATTTATGCCTTAAAAATCTCTTTTAACTTATAGCTAACATCTGGTAAATATGTTTCAAAATAATGATAGATTTGGGAAAAATTCTATTTATATTTTTGTGGAAAAAGTACTTGATGGCAGAAAAAGAAGTGGGAATTGCTAGGCTAACGTTAAGATGGATAACTGCAATGTTATCAGCACTATGGGCGGGAGTTCACTTAGTACTAACACATGCAGTGTTACCTAATTCAACTGCAACAATGATTTATGATACGTTCTTCGGTTTTACATCGGCGTTGGCAATAATAGCAGCTGTCTTATTAATTCAAGGATTAAGGTATAGCTATCCACTAATTACTATATTTTATACCATTGACTTAGCATTGCTTAGTGAGACCAGGTTAGGACCAGCATTATTCGTAGGTAAGAAACTCCCATTTAACTACTATGTTGATATCTCCTTAGCTCTTGATGGTATCCTAATAGTATTATCGTTACTACTAATCCTTGTGGAAAAGAAAAGTTAAAGTTTTTCTATTTCTTCTTTTATTATTCTAGTACCTTTCATAGCCAACTCTTCATCTATTATTAATGGAGGTTCTATTCTAACTACAGATTCTCCAGCACCTATCGCTAGTACACCTCTTCTAAAGGAATTATATAATATTTTCTCTAGACCTTCAACAAATGGTTTATTACTCTTTCTTAGCTCAGCCCCTATGAGAAGACCTAATCCTCTAACATCGTATAAGTAAGGTGATTTAGTATCTGCTAATTCTTCTATAATTTTCTTGCCTATATTGCTTACATGGTCTAAAAGTTTCGGAACCTCTTCTAAAATAACTTTTGATGCAGCTAATGCTAGTGGATTTCCTCCAAAAGTAGTTGCATGAGATCCCGGTGGCAAATCCATGATTTCCTTTCTTCCAACAACTGCACCGAGTGGAAGTCCTCCACCTAGTGCTTTAGCTAAACACACCAAATCCGGTGTCACATTGAAATATTCAAATGCGAACATTTTACCTGTTCTTCCAATTCCTGTTTGTACTTCGTCAAGTATAAGTAAGATTCCAAATTTCTTAAGTAAATTATTCAATTTATAAAAGAAATCTTTAGGAGGTACAATAACTCCACCTTCTCCTTGGATAGGCTCAGCAACAAATGCTGCCACTTCATTAGGATCAACTACTTTCTTGAAAATCCAATCCTCTATAAATCCCAATAACGCTTCAGTACAATCTTCTTTACATAATGGATCTCTTTTATCTGGATATGGGATCAAATATGTTGATGGTAAAAGAGGAGAGAAGGATTGCCTTTGGATAGCTTTACTTGAGGTAAAGGCTAAGGAGCCTAAGGTTCTTCCATGGAAGGAATTGATGAAACCAATAATCCATTGTCGCTTTGTATGCCCTCTAGCTATCTTTATTGCTGCTTCCACACTTTCAGTACCACTGTTAGTATAGAATACCTTAGCCGAGAATGGCATAAAGGAGTTTAATCTTTTCGCTACTTCTACTGCAATTTCATAGTAAAAATCTGTAAGACTGTAATGAAAGAACTTCTCCATTTGCTCCTTTACTGCCCTAATGATCTTCTCGTTTTTGTGACCTAATGCTAATACTCCTATTCCTGCGTTAAAGTCAATGTACTCCTTTCCCTCTATATCGTAGACTATAGCTCCGGAGCCATGATCTATTGCAAACGGATACCATCTCCTAAAGGATTGCATCAAATACTCTTCATCATCTTTTATTAACTCTTCCACTTTCTTGCTCATAGTTTAAAGTTCGAACAAATAATATATTAATTTTTCCTAGATTCTTCAAGTAACAAGGATAACTGTCCATTTATCGTAAACAGTAAATTAATGTCTTTTAATATTTTCTTTGGAAGGAAAGATAGTATTTTATATTCATGATAAAATATTTAGGTATGAATGCCGGAAAGACGTTTTTATCTCTCCTTAAGGAAAGCGGTATTAATAAGATATTTATAGTATCTGGTACGGATTACGCTTCATTAATAGAGGCTAAGGTTGAGGATCCTAGCTTACCAGATTTTGAAATAGTACCTCATGAGATTACTGCAATTTCAACAGCAATAGGTTATGCACTAGGTAATAAGCTAAGTGCTGTTGCTGTTCACACCACGCCTGGAACTGCAAACGCGTTAGGAGGTATAATGAGTGCATATACTTCTAGAATACCACTTTTAGTTATTGCGGGAAGGAGTCCATACACTGAGAAAGGTAATACTGCAAGTAGAAACTTGAGAATTCATTGGACGCAAGAGGCTAGGGATCAAGGAGAATTGGTTAGACAATATGTCAAGTATGATTTTGAAATTAGAATGGCTGATCAAATACCAGCAGTAATATCTAGAGCAATCCAAATAATGATGAGTGAACCTAGAGGTCCAGTATATCTTGTATTACCAAGAGAGGTAAGCATTCAAGAGATTAATGAAGTTAAGAGAATACCAATGGACTATTATGAACCTGCGCCTTCACCAGATAAGATTAGTAAAGCTAAGGAGATGCTGGAAAAGTCCGAAAGACCTGTAATTATCACGTGGAGAGCTGGAAGAAGAAAAGAATGGTTTGAATCTCTAAAGAGATTTGCAGATAGTTATAACATTCCAGTTCTCAATTATGCTGGAGAGGTTTTGAATTATCCCAGTAATGGTACAATGGCTCTGGATAGATTTGATTTACGAAATGCTGATTTATTATTAGTAGTTGAGGCTGAAGTACCATATTTTCCTAAGAAAATCGATTTAGATATCCCGATAATTAAGGTTGATGTTGAGCCTTCATACTCTTATATTCCATACTACGGTTTTAGATGCGATTTATGTATACAATCCACTCCGAGTAACTTCTTTGATTACGTTTCAATAAGACCAAAGAGTTATGATGAAATTAGAGAGGTAAAAATAAAGCAGGAAGAATATAAGAGGCAAGAGATTGAGAAGTTAAAAGATAAGAAACCAATTCATCCTAAGTATTTGTCATATGAAATTGGGAATATAGCGTCTGAGTATGATTTGGCAATATTTAATGAATATCAGTTTAACCCTAGATATGCAAAGCTGAGCGAGTTTGGGTCTTATTTTGCCGACTTATCCATAGGATATCTAGGCCTTGCATTAGGAGCTGGAGTTGGGTACAAAATAGCTACTAATAAGGACGTAATTATTACTACTGGCGATGGTTCCTTTATATTTGGCGTTCCAGAAGCCTTTTATTATGTTTCCTCAAAATATCCGACAATGGTTGTGATTTTCGATAATGGCGGTTGGTTGGCGTCAGCTGAGGCAGTAGATGAAGTTTTCCCTGAGGGTTTAGCAAAAAGTAAAAGGTATTATCCTGGTGCAGATTTCGATAAGAGATTCGAGATCGGAAAGACTGTTGAGGCTTTTCATGGCTACTATGAACTAGTTGAGGATCCTTGGGAGATTAAGCCTGCCTTAGTAAGAGGTTTAGAGAAGGTGAGAAAAGAGAATAAAATAGCTGTGATTCAAGTTATAGTAGATAAGGTGAGGTAATTATGAAGTTATGTAACAAGGAGATATCACAAATTGGATTTGGAACTTGGAAAATTGGCGGAGGCTATTGGAGTCCAGATTATTCTAAGGATTCCTATTATATCGAGATATTAAAGTACGTATTAAGTAAGGGAATAAACGTTATTGACACTGCAGAAATGTATGGTGGAGGACACTCTGAAGAATTAGTTGGAAAAGCTATACAAGATTTCGAAAGAGATAGAATTTTCATTATAACTAAGGTATGGTCTAATCATTTAAGATATGATGATTTAATAAGATCCGCTAAAAATAGTTTAAGAAGGCTTAACTCAAAGTATATTGACCTATACTTAATCCATTGGCCAAATTCTTCAGTGCCGTTAGAGGAAACTATAAGGGCAATGGAGGAACTAGTAGATCAAGGTATTACAAATTGTATTGGAGTGAGTAATTTTGATGTCAAACTTTTAGAAGAGGCTATGTCATTAACTAAAAAATATGAAATTGTCGCAAATGAAATAGAGTATAACATTGAGAATAAAACCGCAGAAAAAGATGTTATACCATTTTGTGAAAGGAATAACATAAAAGTCATAGCTTATTCTCCTCTCGCTAGAGGAAATATTAAGAACAATAAAATATTAGAGGAGATTGGGCGTAAATACAATAGAAGTTCCGTTCAAGTAGCACTAAACTACCTCATGAGAAGATCAATACCAATACCTAAGGCATCCAGTAAAGAGCATATTGACGATATCCTCGGGGCCTTGGGATGGAATCTAAGTGATGAGGATTATGAGAGGATTTCGAAAATCTAAATAACTCAGCATACTCTGAAAACATGAGATCGTTTTAAAAGTTATAAAAAGCGCAGTACCTATAATTTGCCTATAATACAAGCTTTTGGTGAGGAGGAGGTATTATATGATTAAAGTTACTTAAGATATTCCTTAGAACTGAGTTAGTGTGAAGCTAGTATTACAGTTAGATGATCAGAGATATTTATACGTTGATGGTGTAATTAGACCTTTCGATGGTAAGGTAAAAGTTAAAGATGATGTGATAGGATACGGTGTCATTTATGATGCAGGTAAGGTAAAAGTTTTATATGATTATAAGGTAGTGAGAGTAAGCGATAATAATGTAATTGCACAAGCAATATTGAAAGAAAAAATAGATAAACTAAATATATACTTATTTGAATATAACAATACTATATTTGCATATTTTGGTGATATTTCTAACCCTAAATTAAACTTTCCTTATATGATTATATATGGAATACCTATCCCCTTAGGTTCTAAAATCGAAATTACTGAGGCTTTAAATAGAGACTATAGGATAGCGTTATATGCATTAAACAATTTTAGGAATGATTCCAGCATAGTAAATCATTCAATTTTATCTTTGGTCAAATTTGATAAATGTGATGATGCGGTAAAATATTATAAAGAACTGAAAGTTTCAGATCCAGAGGTTTCCTTAGCAGTAGCTCAATGTATGGAGAAAATAGGAGATGAATTAGAGGCCTTAAAGATTTACTCATTTTTATCTGAAGAGAAGTATAGAGAATTAGAGAGTAAAATTAGGAGTAAGGTAAACTCAATTATTGAAGAATATAGGAAAGAGGGAAACGTGAAACTCTTAATGGATGCTGTAAAGATGTTACCAACGTATGACGCACCACTTATTGAATTAGGCTGGTATTATGTTAACAAGAGAAAGTTTGATGAAGCTGTAAAGTACTTTAATGAAGCTGTTAAAAGAGTACCTACGTTTCATAATCTGTTGTTATACGCATGGTCTCTTATAATTAATAACAAGTATAAGGAGGCATTAGAAGTTATTGAGAAGGCAGAAAGAGTTAAGCGTAATGCCGGTTCGGCATACATAAAGGGATTAGCTTTAGAGGGTTTAAATGCTCCATCTCAGGCTCAAAGAGAGTTCCTCTATGCATGTAGGGAAGGGATAATCGATGCATGCATGAAGATTAGATCGTATAAGCTTTACGTACCAGAACCGTTTGATGCTACAGCTTGGTTAGGTTATGTGCTCTATGGATACGAAGTAAAGCAAGTGTTGGGAAATGGTGGTATGGGTTATGTATTATTAGTTGAGAGGAATGGTAGGAAGTATGCTATGAAAGTGATGAAGAAGGAATATACTTTTATAGAGATGCTTTATGAGGTTGCGAAAATGCAAGAAATATCTAAAAGATCTGAATACTTAGTTAAAATATTTGCTAGTTTTCTAGATGAGAATTGGACAGATTACTTTAGTTCTCCACCCGCAATAATAATGGAATATATGGAGGGGGGCGACTTAAGATCAATCTTAGTTGATCAAGACTATTCTGCTTTACGTCACTCTGTTAAGTGGCCTCAAGTAGTAGCCTTTGTGTTCTCTAAACTTGCAAAAGCCGTTATAGAAGTTCATAAGGAAGGATACGCACATTGTGATATAAAACCATCTAATGTACTATTCAATAAGAAGCTACCGAGATATGGAGAAGACGCTCTTAATTCTTTACTCAATTCTGAAGTTATACCTAAACTATCTGATCTAGGTTCATCGGTAAAAATCGGTACTCCAGTGATGCACTATACTCCCTATTATGCCCATCCCTTACAGAGATTTGGGAATAAAGCCGAAACTATGTTTGATGTTTACTCGTTTACGGTATCACTTTATGTATCTCTCACTAACAACTTTCCATATCCAGAATGGTTAGAAAATGAAATCGAGGAAGCGGTAAAGAATCCGGAGAAGAGAAAACAAGCCTTAGATGATTTTTATAAAGCGGTACCAAGGCTTGATTACATACCAGTGGAATTTAGGGATCTTATAATGAGTGGACTAAAGGGTGAAGTTAGTATATTAGAGATAAATAAGAAGCTTGAAGAAATTTTGATTGAAGATTATAACATAGACATTAATAATTTGAATAGTGAAGTAGAAAAGCTTATAAGCTATTGATTACAGTTATATAAAATAAAAGACTCGGTGAAAAAGAATGACAGAGTCAATGGCCAGGAAAGTATTCGAAGGACTAGCATATACAATATGGGAAGACGACGAAGCTAGTGTTGTCTTGTTAGAAGGAAAACCAATTCAAGCGAGCTGCGTTGAACACGGAAATCATAATCTATTCGATCTAGAATGTCCATATGTAGAAAAGCTATTGAAAAAGATTTTTTCTTAACCCTTCTGAGCTATGACGCTTATTTCTATTAATACGTCTCTTGGTAGTCTTGAAACTTCTATAGTAACTCTAGCAGGGGGTTTATTACTGAAATATTTCGAGTAAACTTCATTGAATCTTTGGAAATCTTTTATATCTTTTAAATATACAAATGACATTACAACGTCATCCAGCACATAACCAGCCGCTTCTAGAATAGCCTTTATGTTTTCAATGACTCTAATTGTCTGTTCTTCTATATTTTTGCCTACTACTTCATTTGTATTAGGATCTACTGGGATTTGCCCAGATACGTAAAGTACATCTCCAACTTTTACTCCTTGAGAATATGGGCCTATTGGTTTAGGAGCTTTATCTGTGAAAACTATTTCCCTCATGTGAATTACTAAATCGAAAATGGTTTAAAGTTTTTCCTTAAATTTCTCCATGACTAGAATATGATGTAGAGCTATTAACAAATCCCTCTCAGTGATTATACCTCTTATAGTATTATCCTTATTCAATATCAGTAGCGAGCCTATTCTCTTTACAATCATCTCTGCAGCTGCTCTATTTATTGAGGATAACTCATCAATAGTCACTAGGTTTGTGACCATAATGTCTTTCACTGCTTTATTATAGAAGTAATCTGGATCCAACTTATCCACTGCCTTAGCCAACTGTCTAATAGCATTAACTACAGTTATTATTCCTATTACCTTGTTATCGTCATTAATGACTGGTAATCTTCTAAATCCCCTTCTTAACATCAATCTAACTGCTTGATCTAATCTCACATCCTTATAAATAGTTCTAACATTAGTTGTCATGAAAACTTTTACAGGAAATATCTCATCCAGATCCTTGTAGAGTAGTAGAAATTCTCTCTCTGTTATAATTCCTACTGGTTTATCGTTTATATCAACAACTGGCAATGATCCAAAATTCCTGGTTACCATTATATTTAATGCAGTAAATTCATCAGTAGTATTATAAATTGTAACTGGATTAGGGGTCATATAATCTATTACTGGCGTAGTGGAAATACGATAGAGATCACCTTGACTACAACTATCTTTGCAATGCGATTCTACAGTAGATAAAAGATCTCTAGTGGTTAACAGCCCTTCTATTTTTTCATTAGATATGATTATTCTACCTATCCCTCCCTCATTTATCTTCTTAAACGCTAAACCTAATCTATCCTCTTTAGATAATATTGGTGGGTTTCTTATCATTAAAGTTTCTATATTCACATATATTATCTGTTATTTTACTTTATAAACATGTGTTTACGAAGAATAAGAAGTAAGGTCTTTAGATAGGCAGGGATATACATACTATTTAAACCATAACTCATAATTCGTACCATTTATGGAGTTTTCTCTAGTTCTAGAAGCTTTTCTTAAACGAGATATGTAATTCCGAATCAATTAGGATAAGAAGTGAATTATCAACTTGAATCAAGTAGGAAAACAAAATTCTGATAATCCGTAAAGAGGGGTTTAGGCAAAGAACTCTGTATGGTTCTAAAGGGAATGGGGAAATATTAAAAAGGAACACATACTGCTAGAGAGAAAACTGAGATGAAGAATTGTATCTGAGTAGACACGTGAAATTCTTTTCAGTTATCTAATAGTGGTTATGCATTAAGTGTTTTTTTGTATTTTTGAAAAATTTTATAATAATCTTATAAAAGCTGAAGAAGGGTATCGATTTATGTTAAAGTTAGCTAAACGTCATTTAATAAAAACTCATAAGACTATGAATATTTGAAGAATGGTTATGGGAGTAAAGTTCGTCAAGTGAATATTATATATTTTTATAAAATTTGATAATTTTTATGAAGGTTATTATGTATTTATAAATTTAAATGCAAATATACTTCTTATGAAGGCATTATTAGTCTATCCACCAAAAAGAGGGGTAGAAGTTAAAGAGATAAACAGCATAGATCAATCAATAAGTGGAGAAGAAGTTTTAATTAAAACGATAGCAAATGGCATTTGTGGGACTGATCGTGGTATTGTTTCTGGCTTGTTGAAATTTTCGCGTCCACCTAAAGGTAAAAATGGTCTAGTACTAGGGCATGAAAATCTTGGTCAAGTAATAGATAAAGGACCTCATGTACAAGCTTTAAGTAAGGGGGATTATGTTGTTTCGATAGTTAGAAGGGGTTGTGGAAAGTGTTCTAATTGTTTATCTGGAAGGCAAGACTTTTGTGAAACCGGAGAATTCGTCGAAGCTGGAATTAGAGGATTAGATGGCTTTATGAGAGAATTTTACATAGATAATGCTAGTTATTTAGTTAGAATACCAAATGAAATAGTCGATATCGCAGTTTTACTTGAACCACTTTCCAATGTAGTAAAGGCTTATAATGAGCTAATGTTAACGCAAAGAAGAATGATATGGTGGTGTAGGGATGGTAGTTACGATTGTAAAAATGTTACCATAGTGGGATCTGGACCAATAGGTCTCCTTTTTTCGCTGATATTTTCCGTTCAAGGTTTTAACGTATTTGTTTTAAATAAGAGAGATCCTTTTCCAATTGAAGCAGAGATTATGGAGAAGATTAACGCTAAATTTATCAATACTACTAAAGATCAATTACCTAATGTAGTAGATGTACTTATTGATACTTCTGGATACCCGTCAGCGTTTATTCCCCTAATGAATAAGTTGAACAAAAACTCATCTGTTATATTATTTGGCACTACTGGTGGAGAGAAATTCGAAGTAAATGCTGATTTAATAACATACCTTGTTGAAAATAATATTTTATTGTTTGGGAGTGTTAACGCTAGCAAGAAGGACTTCGAGGAGGGTGTAAATTATCTTACGATATGGAAGTATAGGTATCCAAATGTATTAAATAAAATGATAACTAGAGTAGTTAAGCCTGAAGAGGCTCCAGAAGTATTATATGCAAAACCTAGGGGAGAAATAAAAACAATAATTTCATGGGTTTAATTGACTCCTTAACGCTTCTATAGCTTTTTTAATTTCTTCTATGGAAGCTTCATCTTCTAGTGTAGAGATATCCCCTACAGCAGAGCCCATCATAACTGCTTTTATCACTCTTCTCATTACCTTACCAGACCTAGTTTTAGGTAACGCGTTAACAAAATGTACTTCTAATATTACAATTGGTCCCATAACTTTCTTTACATGTTCGTTTATGCTCTTAGCCAATTCGTTACTCGGTTGATAGCCTTGCTTTAATACAACAAATGCATGAGCGATCTCTCCTTTTACGGGATCTGGAATACCTATTACAGCTGCTTCAGCTACAGCTGGGTGTGAAGTTATTGCTGATTCTATTTCACCAGCTCCTATTCTATGACCAGCTATCTTTAACGTCTCATCTGCTCTCCCAGATACCCATACATATCCATCTTCATCTATCATGGCAAAGTCTCCAGTATAGTATACATTAGGGAACTTACTGAAGTAAGTCTTTATAATTCTCTCATTACCCTCATCATTCCACATACCTATCATCATCATTGGCGGGAATGGTGGCTCAATAATTAAGTAACCTCTCTCTCTAGGCCTAGCAAGATTCCCATTTTCATCAACGACCTTTACTTTATTTCCCGGTAATGGGAACCCAGATGCGGGTCCCGACTTCATTGTTAAGAAGATTGGATATCCCGGCATATAACCTAAATTCGGAGCTCCAGTTTCAGTTTGCCACCATTGGTGTGACATGAACACTTTACCTTTACCTATAACTTCTAACCCGTATTTCCACGGAGCGTAATTCAGAGGTTCCCCATTCGTCACTATTATTCTAAGTGAATATAATTCACGATCTTTAATGTAATCTTCACCGTATTTCATTAGATACCTTAAGAATGTTGCAGAAGTACCAAAAGTGGTAGCCTTATATTTCTCAATTAGTTCAGCCCATTTATCGGGATATGGGTAATCGGGTACACTCTCATATATTATCACACTTCTACCCATTACTAGCGGTGAGTAAGTAATGTACGAATGCCCTACAATCCATCCTATATCTGAAGTATTGAATAATACGTCGTTTTCTTGACTTAACCCATAACTCCATAACAACATAGTTGCAGTACCCACCAAATATCCACCTGTGGAATGAACTACACCCTTAGGTTTCCCAGTAGTTCCAGAAGTATAAAGGATAAATAACGGATGTGTAGCATCAACTGGTTCTGGTTCAATATATTTGTATTTACCTATTTCATCAAAATAGATATCTCTTCCTTCTTTAAATGGTATTTCTATCCCACTTCTCCTAAATACTATAACATTCTTTACGGAATTATTCTGTAATTTTGATAATGCCTCATCGACAGTCCTCTTAAGCTCTACTAGCTTACCCTTTCTATAATAACCATCTGCAGTAATAACAACCTTAGATTGGGCATCAGAAACTCTATCAGCCAATGCTTGTGAACCAAAACCCGCAAAAACTACACTGTGAATTGCGCCTATTCTCGCACAAGCTAACATTGCTATAACTCCTTCTGGAGTTAAAGGCATGTAAATTGTAACCCTATCACCTTTTTTTACACCTAATTGTTTTAACGCGTGAGCCCATCTATTTACCTCGTAAAATAAATCTTGATAAGTAAGTACTTTTCTCTCACCTTTTTCAGATTCCCAAATTATCGCAGCCTTAAACTTCTTACTACTATTCAAATGTCTATCAATTGCATTATAGGTAGCATTTAGTTTTCCGCCAACGAACCACTTTGTAAGAATTTCTTGTTTGAAGGTTTCCTTCCAAGGGTCAAACCAGTCAATTAATTCTTCAGCTAGTTTACTCCAGAATTTACCTGGATTTTCTATACTTTCCTTATAGATCTCCTTATAAAGTCTTATATTATAGTCAACTTTTTCTTCTATTTCCTTAATATTTTCTGAAATTTCTTGTTCCATATGATATCATATAAATCTGTTTGTAAGGTATTAAAAAACTTTACTTAGGATTGAATGTAATTATAGACTTAAAAAACATAGAGAGAGATAAATGGTATTGATTCTATAATAAATCTTATAATCATGTCTCTTTTACAATATTATATGAACTTATCATCATTGCCATATTTCGAAAAGTGGTTTATCCTTGGAATAATCTTAGGTGTTGTAGCAGGTTTCGCAGCGATCACATTTTACTTATTACTACACCTGTTCGAAGAAATATTTCTGTTCAATTTTATAGGCATGAGTTATCCTAGACCACTCGGCGAGGGAGGAACATTAAACTTCGTCTTTCATCCAGGTAATTATCTTCTTATACCTATATCCACTGCAATTGGAGGTTTAATTTCTGGAATAATAGTTTACACATTCGCTCCAGAAGCTGAGGGACATGGTACTGATGCCGCAATAAAATCTTATCATTATTTTCAAGGCAAGGTTAAATGGATTGTTATTCCAGTTAAGATAATAGCTTCCGCTATTACGATAGGTTCTGGAGGTAGCGCTGGAAGGGAAGGTCCAACTGCGCAATTTTCAGCTGGTGTAGGTTCAGTTATTGCTGATTTACTGCATCTCAGTCCAGAGGATAGAAGAAGGGCGGTAGCAGTAGGCATTGGAGCCGGAATAGGTACAATTTTTAAAACGCCAATTGGAGGTGCAATCTTAGCTGCTGAAATTCTATATAGAAGGGATCTAGAGCCAGAAGTAATATATCCAGCATTAGTTGCCTCAGCAATAGGTTACACCATATTCGGAAGCATATTTGGTTTCACTCCCGTATTTGGCTATTATACAGGAACTTTTGATCCATTGAGATTGCCAATGTATGCAGTTCTAGGACTAGTTTCTGGCTTGATGGCTATATTATATCCTAAAACCTTCTATGGAATTAACTCACTTTTCAAAAAATTACGAATACCTAATCACGTGAAGCCAGCAATAGGTGGGCTTATCACTGGTTTAATTGGATTATTGGCTCCAGAGATTCTTGGAACTGGTTACGGGTGGATTAACTTAGTTGAGTATGAGAAGGTTTTCACACTATATTCTCCGCTTATACCCGCAATCATATTAATAATAATATTGCCATTTTTAAAGATCATATCAACTTCATTTTCAATAGGTTCTGGCGGTAGTGGAGGAGTTTTTGCTCCCGGTTTGTTTATAGGTGCATATTTAGGTGCGAGTATTGGGTTATTGTTTCATTATTTATTTCCAACCATTGTACCTACTATAGCCCCATTCGTTATCATAGGTATGATGAGCTTTTTTGCGGGAGCAGGAAAAGTTCCATTATCAGTTTTAATAATGGTTACTGAAATGACCTCAAGTCTCCAGTTACTCCCTGGAGCCATGATTGCCGTAGCAATTTCTTATTTAGTTTCTGGGAATAATACGATCTACGTATCTCAATTGCCGACAAGAAGGGACTCACCAGCTCACAAGGCTGAATATGAAACTCCACTAATGCAGACCGTACGTATTGAAAAGTGCGAATTGAAAGATATTAAGGTTTACGTTGACGAAAAGGTAGGAAAGGCTATACAAATAATGCTTGAGAATAGTTTTATGAGCCTACCTGTGGTAAATTACGATAATAGATTTCTTGGTGTAGTTTATCTAAAAGATTTGGAAAGGGTCAATCCAGAAGATTCAATAGGAAAATATATAACCAGAGGGTCTCCTTCAGTATCCTTAACCTCTACCTTGGAACACGCATTAGAGGTAATGGCTACTAACAAAACTAGATGGGTTGCTGTTGTGGATAACGGAAAATTTTTAGGAATTGTGACGTACGATAGTATTATAGATGCGTATAAGAGAGAGTTAAACGTGATTAAGAATTCATAGCTAAATATCTCTAACACAATTTTTTAAACGTAATTTTGCATCATTAATTATGCAAGAAGTTCAGAAACCACCAAATCAAAAATATATAAAGAACTTTATTATCTATGCCGAGTTTGGTATACCAGAAGTTAACTTAGAATCGTATAGGTTAAAAGTTAGTGGGGAAGTAGAAAATCCTCTATCATTTACGTATGACGAATTAATGAAATTGCCAAGAAAGGAAATAGTCGAAGATTTCCATTGTGTAACGGGTTGGTCGATAAAGAATGTTAAGTGGGAGGGAATTCCCTTTAGACTATTAATTGAGACTGCTAGGGTAAAAAATAACGTCAATTGGGTCATGTTCTACAGTCTAGACGGTTATACATCAATAATACCATATGAGGATGTATTAAAGGATAATGTGATTGTCGCGTTGTTTATGAATGGGGAAAAGCTATCTTTAAAGCATGGTTTTCCAGCTAGGCCAATAATTCCTCATCTATATGGGTGGAAGAGTGCAAAGTGGTTAACCGAAATTGAGTTCCTAAGGGATTACGTTGACGGATATTGGGAGGAAAGAGGATATCATGAAAGAGGAAATGTGTGGGAAGAAGAGAGGTTTAAAGGTCAAGGAGGTAGACATTTAAGAAGAAGACCAGTTCTATGACAAGTTACGTTCTATTAATCGAATGTAAAACTGATGTTAACTTAAGGACCAAGGGTAGGGAGTTTTTAATAAAGAAGGGTATTTACGCATATGTTGGATCATGTGGGAGATCTTGTAGTAAACGTATAATTAGACACTTAAATAAAAATAAGAATACATATCATTGGCATATTGACTACTTAACAACAGTTTGTGAACCAATGGGAGTATTTGTAATAAAGCATGTTAAAGAGAAAGAATTAGCCTCGTTATTAAGTAAAAGTAACGCATGTGTAGAAAAATTCGGATCTAGTGACGATAAAGATGTAAGATCTCATTTATTTATAATAGGTGATTTACGAGAACTTTATTTAACGATTTGCGATAAATCTGGAGAACGATAGTATTCCAACTACACCCGCTATTATTAATATATTGGTTATGTTATAATTTTGGGAGAATAATTCTAGAATTAATTCTCTAACGAAAAATGATATACCAGCGTCTATTACGTTAATTATACTTCTTTCTTTTCCAGATAAGTAGCTGTTTACGGCAATGTATAATTCTATTAATACCAAAATTAATAATGGACCAGTTATAGTCACATTTACCAAATTTAATAAATTTAGAGAAAATATGTTAGATATTATACCGAAAATAGTTATTACGATTTGAACTCCTATCCCAAATAATAAAATAATTCGGATAATATAGCCTATAAATTTTATTAAATCCTTATCGTTGATTCTTACCATTATGTAAGTTTATATTTTCTGTCCAAATTATAGCTTATGAAAATCAGAGAAATAGAACCAATAGTTCTTACCTCTAAAGAAAAAGGTAGTGCGACTTGGGCATCTACGATGGTTATTGTAAGGGTCATAACGGAAAATGGAGCTGTAGGCTATGGGGAAGCGGTTCCAACATTAAGAGTTATATCTGTATATAATGCCATTAAACAAGTTGCCAAGGGTTATATAGGAAAAGAAGTAGAGGAGGTTGAGAAGAATTATCATGAATGGTATAAACAAGACTTCTACTTATCTAGGTCTTTTGAATCAACAACTGCAGTAAGTGCAATTGATATAGCTTCTTGGGATATAATAGGAAAAGAGCTCGGAGCTCCAATCTACAAGTTATTGGGTGGAAAAGTTAGGAATAAAGTACCAGTATATGCTAATGGATGGTATCAAGAGTGTGTAACTCCAGAGGATTTTGCAGAAAAGGCAAAAGAGGTTGTGAAAATGGGATATAAAGCCCTAAAATTTGATCCATTTGGTCCCTACTTCGATTGGATAGACGAGAAAGGTTTAAGAGAAGCTGAGGAGAGAGTAAGGGCTGTTAGGGAGGCTGTTGGTGATAACGTGGATATTTTAATAGAGCATCACGGCAGATTTAATGCAAATTCAGCGATAATGATAGCGAAAAGATTAGAGAAATATAATCCAGGATTTATGGAGGAACCAGTGCATCATGAGGATATTATTGGTTTAAGCAAGTATAAAGCTAGTACTCATTTAAGGATTGCATTAGGAGAAAGACTGCTAAGTGAAAAAGAAGCTGCGTTTTACGTAGAGAAAGGTCTTGTAGACATATTGCAACCAGATTTAACTAATATAGGTGGAGTGACAGTAGGTAAGAGTGTTATAAAGATAGCTGAAGCAAATGACGTAGAAGTTGCTTTTCATAACGCATTTGGTTCAATTCAGAATGCCGTTGAAATACAGCTAAGTGCAGTTACGCAGAACTTATATTTGCTTGAGAATTTCTATGATTGGTTCCCTCAATGGAAAAGGGATTTAGTGTATAATGAAACACCAGTTGAAGGAGGGCATGTTAAGGTTCCAGATAAGCCTGGAATAGGTATTTCAATTAATGAAAAAATAATAGAACAATTAAGAGCCGAACCAATACCATTAGATATAGTTGAAGAACCAGTTTGGGTTGTTAAGGGTACTTGGAAGAATTATGGTGTTTGAAAATGCCAGAGATCATAACTCCGATCATAACTCCGTTTACTAAAGATAATAGAATAGACAAGGAGAAATTGAAGCTACATGCGGAGAACCTTATTAGGAAGGGGATAGACAAACTTTTCGTAAATGGCACTACTGGCCTTGGTCCTTCACTAACTCCAGAGGAGAAGTTGGAGAATCTAAAGGTTGTTTATGACGTTACAAATAAGATAATATTTCAAGTCGGTGGGTTAAATCTAGACGATGCTATAAGGTTAGCTAAGTTGAGTAAGGATTTCGATATTGTCGGCATAGCTTCATATGCTCCATATTACTACCCTAGGATGCCAGAGAAGCACTTAATAAAGTATTTTAAGACATTGTGCGAAGTATCCCCTCACCCTGTTTATTTGTATAATTATCCAACAGCTACGGGTAAAGATATAGATGCAAAAATTGCTAAGGAGATTGGTTGTTTCGCAGGAGTTAAGGACACTATCGAAAATATAATTCACACCTTAGACTACAAACGTCTAAATCCTAATATGCGAGTTTATAGTGGCTCTGACATGTTAATTGTCACAGTAGTATCTACAGGTTTAGATGGTAATGTTGCAGCTGGTTCGAACTATCTTCCTGAAGTTACTGTGGCAATTAAGAAATTGGCTATGGAGCGGAAAATTGAAGAAGCACTTAGATTACAATTTCTTCATGACGAAATAATAGAGGCCTCTAGATTATTTGGAAGCTTATCTTCAAATTATGTTCTAACTAAATACTTCCAAGGATACGACTTAGGAAATCCCAGACCTCCGATATTCCCATTAGATGAGGAAGAGGAGAGGCAGTTAATTAAGAAAGTCGAGGGTATAAGAGCTAAACTTGTAGAACTTAAAATATTGAAAGAATAGTATACTATCATGGTTGATGTAATAGCTTTAGGAGAGCCTTTAATCCAGTTTAATTCTTTTACTCCGGGTCCATTAAGATTCGTAAACTATTTTGAAAAACATATAGCAGGATCTGAGTTGAATTTCTGCATTGCTGTTATTAGGAATCATCTATCATGCGGTTTAATAGCAAGAGTAGGTAATGACGAGTTTGGAAGAAATATCATAGAATATTCCAGAGCTCAAGGTATTGATACTACCTATATAAAGGTGGATAATGAGTCTTTCACTGGAATATACTTTATACAAAGGGGTTATCCAATACCTATGAAAAGCGAACTAATATATTACAGAAAAGGCAGTGCAGGAAGTAGACTTTCTCCAGAAGATGTAGATGAAAATTACATTAGCAAAGCTAGGTTAGTCCATTCAACTGGGATAACATTGGCTATAAGCGATAGTGCTAAGGAATCTGTAATTAAAGCGTTTGAATTAGCGAAATCTAGAAGCCTAGATACTAATATCAGACCTAAACTTTGGAGCAGTCTCGAGAAAGCTAGGGAAACTATACTTTCGATATTAAAAAGATATGACATTGAGGTACTAATAACAGATCCAGATGACACTAAGATTTTGTTAGATGTTACGGACCCAGATGATGCATATAGGAAATATAAGGAGCTAGGAGTTAAAGTCTTGCTCTATAAATTAGGTGCTAAAGGTGCCATGGCATATAAAGACAATGTAAAAGTCTTTAAAGAAGGCTATAAAGTACAAGTTGAGGATCCTACTGGGGCTGGTGACGCAATGGCAGGTACATTTATTTCATTGTATTTGCAGAATAAAGATATAGAATATTCATTAGCTCATGGTATTGCGGCGTCAACTCTAGTCATAACAGTAAGGGGAGATAATGAACTTACACCCACTACTGAGGATGCCGAAAGATTTTTAAATGAGTTTAAAACGTAAAGTCTAACATTTAAATTTTTCATTTATGAATATATATTATGGAGAAAACTTCACTATCGATAAAATCTAAGGAGCTTATGGAAATCTATGAACTGAAGGATGGAATACCTTACTTTAAGACTTATTTGGCTAGCCAATGGATTAGTGGAGATGAGTGGCAAGACGTAATTAGCCCAATTGATTTAAACGTTATAGCAAAAATTCCTAAATTAAGCTGGAATCAGGTAGACAATACATTGGAGCACATATATAGAAAGGGGAGATGGGCAATACGAGATACTCCAGGTGAGAAGAGATTAGACATATATAAGAAGATAGCGTCATTGTTGGATAAGTTTAAGGAAGATTTCGTTAATGTGTTAATAATCAACAACGGTAAAACTAGAGCTGCGGCAGAAGGCGAGGTCAAAGCTGCAATTGAAAGACTATTACGTGCAGATTTAGATGTCAAAGAGACAAGAGGTGATTACGTTCCTGGTGATTGGAGTTCAGAGACTTTAGAAACTGAAGCTGTTGTAAGAAAAGAGCCAGTTGGAGTTGTTCTTTCAATTGTTCCATTCAATTATCCCCTTTTTGATACTGTAAATAAAATAGTGTATACTACTGTAATTGGAAATGCTATAATTATTAAACCTCCATCATCAACTCCATTACCTATCTTAATGTTAGCTAAGGTTATGGAATTAGCAGGTTTTCCGAAAGACTCATTTGCGATAATTACACTACCCGGTAGAGATATGAATAAAGTGGTTGGAGATAAAAGAATCCAAGCAATATCACTAACTGGAAGTACTGAAACAGGAGAAGAAGTAGTAAGAAATGCAGGGATTAAACAATTCATAATGGAGTTAGGCGGAGGAGATCCGGCTATTGTATTGAGTGATGCGGATTTAGCATGGGCTGCGCAAAGGATAGCAACTGGAATAATAAGTTATACTGGACAAAGGTGCGATTCAGTGAAGTTAGTTTTGGTTGAGGAAGAAGTTTATGATACACTAAAAGATTTGCTTATAAAAGAATTAACAAAATCCGTTAAGATTGGAGATCCTAGAGATCCGTCAACTACTGTCGGTCCCGTTATAGACGTGAAAACAGTAGATGAATGGGAAAAGGCTATAAAAGACGCAGTAGAAAAAGGTGGAAAAATACTATTTGGAGGAAAGAGATTAGGTCCTACTTATATTGAACCAGTATTGATAGAGGCGCCAAAAGACACCCTTAAGGACATGTACTTTTATAATAAAGAAGTATTTGCGTCTGCAGCACTTTTAATTAAAGTTAAAAACATTGATGAGGCTATAGAAATTTCAAATAGTAGAAAATATGGATTAGATGCAGCAATATTTGGAAAGGATATAAACAAGATTAGAAAGCTTCAAAGGTTCTTAGAAGTAGGTGCTATTTATATAAACGATTATCCCAGACATGGAATTGGTTACTTCCCATTTGGTGGAAGGAAGGATTCTGGAATTGGTAGAGAGGGTATTGGGTATACGATTCAATATGTAACGGCTTACAAATCAATAGTCTATAATTATAAAGGGAAAGGTATTTGGGAATACTTGTAATTTTTTAATTATAGCTTATAGGGAAGTAAAACATAAATTTTAATTAAGTTGGTGTGGTTTTTAATATTAAAGCTTATAATCTTACTTATTCTAGTTGCGTTTTCAGCCACTTTAATGGCTAGGGGGACAAGAGAGCTAGAGAGGTCTTTTGGCAAAGGAATAGCTGGAGGATTAATATTAGGCTTTGTAAATGCGTTACCGGAAACTATTATTGTAATTCAGGCCGTTTTGAATGGTTTTTATGATATTGCATTAGGTTCTGCTTTGGGTGGGAACATATTGCTACTCACCTTAGGGATAGGGCTTGTTTCTATTTTTTATTATCTAAAGTACAAGTCTAATACCATTACTCTAGATAATGATATAAATATAGAATATAGCTCATTTCTAATAGCAGTTGTAATCTTAGGTATAGCAGTTGCGTATGGTAAGTTAAACTACTACATGGGGCTCTTCTTGATTTCTCCTTATATATACTATATTTATAAGAGGTATAAAAATTACAGAAATATGTCTAAAAATGGAAAGAGTAAGGGTAGCATAATAAAGGGTCTAACTTACGTTATAATAGGAGGTCTACCGTTGATTTTTATATCCAAGTATTTAATTTCCACTATAAGTAGCATCGCGAGCATGTTTAATGTGTCACCACTAATACTCGCAATACTGATAACTCCTATTGCCGCAGAGTTAGAAGAAAATCTGACTGCAATAAAATTAATATCTGATTCACCATCAAGTGTAACCACAGCATTAATGAATTTTATAGGTAGTAAGTTGGAGAATATGACATTACTCTTAGGTATAGTAGGTATTTATCAAACAGTCAGTCTTAGGTCATCCCTACTATATCTTTTGCTCATACTAGCTACAAGTCTATTTGCCTTAGGAATCATAAATGATAGAAATATAAAAATCAGAGAGGGATTATCTCTATTTGGGATTTATGCAATTCTAA
Source organism: Sulfolobus sp. E5-1-F (assembly GCF_009601705.1). Taxonomy (NCBI): domain Archaea; kingdom Thermoproteati; phylum Thermoproteota; class Thermoprotei; order Sulfolobales; family Sulfolobaceae; genus Saccharolobus; species Saccharolobus sp. E5-1-F. Next base: position 2,236,979 of record NZ_CP045687.1, read on the forward strand.
TTGTAATTCTATTAAGGTTTTCAGCTTAAAGGAATTTCGTCACGTTTCAGCTACGGTCGCTCTCTTCACTCAAACTTAAAATCTGATTTTCCCATTATAAAAATAATGGTTCACGCTTGTACGCGAGATTGTTATGATACTTGTATATTTGATGATAATCATAAACCACTTGATATATTTCCTTTTAATGGGTTTACATGTTCTAGGGGTATAGCGGATTTAAAGAGGAACTCGTTAAATAGAATTGATAACGTTTACATTGAAGGAGAGTCAAGTAATATAGATAATGCATTAGATTTAATAATTAAGGAAATAAGAAAACGGAAAAAAGAGGAAATTCTTCACGTCGAGTATGACGGGAACCAAGGTTTATTAACGTGGTATTTTCCGGCAAGGCTATGGAACGTAATGGGCACAGCGTCAACTGACTACTCAATATGCAGTGCAGAAGGTCATGAGGCAATTAAGCTACATTATCGTAACTCAATAGGCGCTCTACCAGACGATTTCCCCAAGTATGATTCATTTGTCATATGGGGAAGCGAATTAGTATTTAGTTTCATTCATGGTTGGAATATAATTAAAGATAAGCATAAGGTGACAATCGATGTTAGAGTATCTGAAACGGCTAAGAGGAGTGATAGATATTATATTGTAAAACCTGGAAGCGACGTATATTTAGCTATAGGGATCATGAAAAAGTTATTTGAGAAAAACTGGGTTGATTTGTCACTTCTAGATGATCCAGAGAAATTAAGGAAATACGTTTTCTCATTTAAGGATGAAGAACTCGAGAACGCTACCGGTCTGGATTCCTCTAAAATTGATGAATTAGCTGAAATTTATTATTATAGAAGACCTTTAACAATTATTGGATTTGCACTAGGCAGGAGTATAAACGGTGGTGATGCCATATCACTAATCTCATTAATACCTGCACTGATTGGAATGAAGAGGGGCTTTTTCTATGCCAATTCGCAAGGGCTTGGAATAGATTTTAAATATTTAAGAGGACTTCACAAGTACACTCCTTCAAGAATTGTAGGTATGGCAGAAGTTGGTAAAGAGATTGAAGAGGGTAAGATAACTTTTATGTTTGTTTGGAACTCTAATCCTTTACACTCATTACCAATGTCTGATAGAATATACGAGGCTGTAAATGAGGGTAAGTTATTTCTTGTTGTACATGATCCATTTTGGTCTGAGACTGCGAAGATAGCTAATGTAGTGTTACCCGCTCCTACTTATCTTGAGAAAGAGGATGTTGTCTACAGTTATTGGCATAATTATCTAGTTTACAATAAGCCAATGCTATCTAAAAGAGGTTTAACTGAGGTCGAATTAATGAGATTGTTAGCTGTAAAACTAGAGATTAGTGATGACATTATATTTGAGGACGAATGGTTAGCTATAAGTAAAGCTACCGGAGTTGATATTACAGAGCTAAAGACTAAAGGATTCATAAAGCTGTCACCTAAATATCCAGAAGATAAGGTAAGAGTAGAACCACTTCCAGATAAGCTCAAGAAGCCTGATGGAAATATTATTGTCTTTTCCTCACACCCTAATTATACTAATAGTCAATTTAAGGAAATTTATGGTGATAAGAAAGGCGTTGTGTATAATTCAGAATTAGAGGGTATAGGTTATTTATCAACAAACTATGGTAAGGTTAAGGTTATGTTTAAGAAGGATACTTCAATCCCAAGAGGGGTGTTCTTTATTCATAAATCTTTCTTGTTTGATCTTAACGGTAAGCCTATCAATAGTATTATAGGTTTTGCTAAGGGAAAATATGGTAATACACCAATAATTAATACAGATTCCGTGAATGCCATAAAAGCTTGAAAATTGACGACTTTAGTAGCTACAATAAAACATCATGAAATGAGGTGCTAGACCCTTGAAAGTACTAACGAATAATAACTTGGCATAAAGAGGAACTCTTACCTTGATTAAATGTCCTTATAAATTTGATTTACAACCAAAACAACAGGTTTAAATGGCTATCAGATTTTTTGATTTTAAGCTTCTTTCTTAGAAATTTCTGGAAAAAAGATACTAGTCTTTATCTTAAAAAAACTTCATTCAGGCGGTATTTCCTTGAATGCCAAATCTATATCAATGCCTTTCCTCTTATGAATAATCTTTGATACAACATATACTAATGCACTAACGACGAGGGTTCCTATCACAAATATAGTTGTAACTAAGTTAGGTCCACTAGAAGTCATGAATCCGAAGTCCGGATTAGTGGCTGCCACATAAGTCAGATATGCGAAATAACCAGCTGAAATTACACCTGCTGTGGATAATATATAGTTTTTCTCTTTGATTCCAAATGCAATACCAGCTACACTTACAACGAGGAAATATAGACTTCCTAGAATTGTCGCACCATAAAGGGAAAGTGCTGCGCCGATTGAGAATACCGGAACTAAAAGCAATATTAAAGTCAGTGAAAGATCGAATACGTGAGCATATACCGGTGAGCCATATTTATTGACCTCGCTAAACTTAGTTGGTAAAACTCTATCAAAGGACAATGCAAAAACGTATCTGGCAAATACTATAACACCGTAGGCAAGTATGTAAATGTTCCACACTATTAGTCCTAATGCGATTATCCATTGTAATATGGGATTCGACGCTACAGCTATTGCTGCTGTCCAGAAGTTATATAAGAAGGTTGGATAGGCTTCTAAGTTGAAATTATAGCCTCCGATTAAATCCATCTCAAGAAACGCCGATGTAACTAATATTCCAGTGATTATTAGTGCTATCGGTAAGTTCCACCTTATGGTCTTCTTCCCTTTAAATTCAGCTGCAACTGCCGGTCCAGCTTGCATCCAAGGATATGTGTATAACGCGAAGAATGGTAAGAGAAATAATGTTGCAGACCAAGATATTGAAGAAGGCAAGAATGCCCCTCTTGATGATGGAATAGTAACATTCAGATTATTAGCTGTTATTAATGTTGAGATTTTCGAGTAAAAGTCACCTGAATTTAGAGCTAGAACTATCATTGCTAAGACTAAAGTAGCCATCGAAAATATTCCCAAAACTGATACTAATCTATACCCCCACTTAGCCCTAAATATATTAAGGAGAATTATTATCACGAAAACCAACGCAGAGATTCCATAGATTATTAAACTTTGTAGTAAAGTTGGTGTTACTGCATAGGGATCAACTATCACGTTATTGGCAATGCTTAAGAGCATGGGAGAGTGTTGATATTCACCTATTACTGTTAGCGCAGTGCTTATTGCAGAAGACGTGAAAAACGCTACCAGCGCGAAGTAGGCTGTAGACTCTATCATTACTGCTAAAGCCATTGTAGATCCTAAACCACCATTTAGGCTTCTCGAAATCCATACGTAATCTCCACCAGTTCTTGGGATTTTCGACGTTAAAGATACATAAATTAGTAATTGCGGTATAGCGAAAATAAAGCCAATTAATGAGGCTAACCACAAGACTCCTCCTTGTTGTATATATGGTGATATTGATTCAAATAGTGCTACTCCAGCTGACATATTGCCTATATTGAGCGCAACCGCATCCCATAATGATACATTCTTTATTAAACCGGAAGTCTCCCTTACGAATATTCTGTTTTTGTTGCTCACACGCTATCTTCTAAATTCCCCTATTTAAATTTACTTATCTATAGCAAAAGTATGATTAAATCTTTGTTGGAGATTTACTTAAGTAAGTAAATAGTGTTGAAGTATACTAACTAATAAATTTTTTGCCCAAAAATATGGTGATCAATCTCGTATAGGACCGAAAAAATTGGGAACAAGAGATAAATATCATCACTTATTCATATTCTCGATGCTTGTCAAAAGGTCAATATTATTTATCATAAGTGTAACTATATTCCATATAGGTTTGTTGGTGTCTAAACATCATAATTACAGATTTTCTAACTGCCCATTTTTAGTATATATTCCCTTAACTTCTAATTTTATAGCAGATACCAAATGCAGATATAACTTGTTGAAAATTTTAGAGTTAATTGAGGAAGCAGAAGATGGTTTAACGGTAGAATATATATCTTCTAGTCTAAATTTAAGTAGGAAATCTGTTAGGATGTATTTAAATAAATTAGGGTCTAACGGATTAATAGAACGTGTTGGCGATAAATACAAAATAACTGAAAAGGGAAGAAATCTAATAAGGAGTCTGAAACTTAGCGGTTTTTGAAGAGGTTTTCTTATGTTAAAAAATTAAAACTTATAAAGTAAAGTAGGGTTTATGAGGATAATATCTACAGAAAAAGTTCCAGAGGAGTGTAAAAATATAATTAATGTTAAAGATGAGAATCTAACGGAAGAAGACTATAAAAATGCAGAGATTTTGCTAACGTGGCCAGGGAGAGTAAATAATGATTTGTTAGGTAAGATGCCTAACCTTAAAGTAATACAAACGTTTTCAGCAGGAGTTGATGATCTAAATTTCTCAATAATTCCTTCTCATGTTAAAGTTTTCTCAAATGCTGGTGCTTATTCTTTATCAGTAGCTGAACATGCTTGGGCTCTAGTTTTAGCATTAGCTAAAGGCGTGGGAACTAAAAAGAGGACTATAGTTTACGACGTTTCTGAAAAAACGTTATTGATTTTAGGTGGGGGTGGCATAGGGTCTGAAGTTGCCAGAATAGGTAAAGTTGCCTTTAGAAATTATGTAATAGGTATTTCCAGATCATTCAAAAAACCTGAATGGTTTGACGAAAGGCATGGAATGGGTATGATAAGGGAAAAAATTAGAGAAGCTGATATAATTGTTGACACGTTACCTCTAAATAAGCAAACTAGGAGTCTCCTAAATTATGATCTATTAAAAGATGTAAGACAAAACGCTATAATTGTAAATGTTGGGAGAGGTGAGACTGTCGATGAAGAAGGTATTTATAAGTTACTTAAGGAGAGGCAAGACGTAAGGTTCGGAACTGATGTGTTTTGGAGAAAAAATGGTAAAGAGGATTTCTATAATACGAAGCTTTGGGAATTAGATAACTTTACTGGAACACTACATACTGCTGGGGCTTATGGTAACGAGAGTATAATGAAGAAGGCGATGTTTATAGCTTGTTTAAATGTGAAAAAGTATTTAGATAAGGGAGTAGCAGATAATGAAGTGAGAAGGGAAGATTATGTTTGACAAATCGATGGACAAGCAAGTGGAGGAATGGTTGAAGGAATTAGGGCTAGTTGCAACCAGACCACCTCAGGCTAAAGAATTCTTTCACGTCATTGTATCACCTCCGCAAGGTGGGCCTACTATTAGTGTAGTGAGGGTAAATGATAGTTCAAGGTTTTATATTATAGCCATGGGAATAGGAATACATCCGTCTCATGTTAGTGCTTTAATGTCGCTTAATAGGGAGGAGAGAATCAAATTTATAATAGATTTACAATTGGAAGCTTTACGATACGGAGTGGATTTTGTAGCATTACCTCCAAATCAAGAGATTCCTAATGCCATTCAAGTATCTAAACCGATATTTATAGACAGCTTAACCGCAAACGAATTTCTCAATACTTTATTAAATGTGAGAAACGCTGGAGTTAGTATAATGCTGAAATTCACCCAAAGATTTGGTCCCTATGAACCTCAACAGCAAACTTCATTAAAGTACACATGAGACTTTTTATTCCTCTTTTTATTTTACATTATATCGTATGAAAGATGTAAAGAATGTTTTATGGAAGGTTCTAAATAATGAAGCTCCATTAGTTGAAGACGATATAAAGATGTATCACATTAAAGAAGGGATATTAACAGAAGACGACTTAAAGAGGTGGAGGGAAGCCATTAGGTTAATCAGAGAGGCGTATTATGACTCTTATAAAAACGAAAGTATTGCAGTTGAGAAGGCTAGGAAATCTCTAGAGATTATAAATTCTATTTCTCCTAAGAAACCAATGCCACTTGAAATGAAAATACGATTCGAGGATTTAAAGAAAAATCTTGAATTAATTGTGAAAATAAATAAATAATTTTTCCACTTATAATCTTTTGTTAAATGTATTAGTAAGAATTAAGGAATGTATTTTTGAATACTTTTTAGCTTCCCTTTAAGCCAATTTTTAGATTATTCAAGAGGAAGTCTTTTAAGCTTTCATGAAACTTCCTGCCCTAATTTAGGGAAACTTTTTAAACTTTTAGGATAGTAAAGCTTAAAGGGAGATACCATGGAGCTTAAAAAAGCTGTTTTGTCGTTTAAAGAAACTTACGCTCAAGCAATGGCAGTTACTGCACCCTTAGGTAGTGTGGTTTCTACAACTACAGCAGCGATATTATATGCGGGATCTTCAGTTATATTTACCACATTCTTATCTTTACTAACAAGTGCCTTATGGATCTACACCTTGTCAATGTATACTAAAAAGCTAGCATCTGCTGGAGGATATTATAACTTTAATTACGGAGCGTGGAGAAGTAAAAAACTCGCATTTTTAGAAGCACTTACCGAAATGGTAGCTTACACTCTTTTAAACGTTGTTAACGTAATTGCAGTCTATACAATATTATTAGTTGTATCTGATATTTTAGGAATTATGATTCCAAATTGGGTAATTTACTCCATAGTTGGTTTTAGTATAGCTTATCCTACATTAATTTCCTTTACTCATGTTAAAAAATTACTTGGTTATGTCGTAACCATAAGCGCTACAGCTGAAGCCGTATTATTAATTTCGCTATTCTTCTTATCTTTAAGTAAGGGTATTCATTTCGATTATTTTGTACCTAAATTTAGGAATTTTGGAGACTTGGCTACGGCTTATGTGTTAACTACAGTAAGTATATCTGGAGCAGGCGCAGCGACCTACCTAGGTGAAGAGACAAAGAAGCCTCATGAGAATGTATCTAAAGGGATGTGGCTAGCTCTAATTATAGGTGGTGTTTCCATGTTTTTAGGAACTTATGCTATGATAATATTATGGCCTGGTACGATGAGTAGTCTTGCTAATACGAATCAACCATTATTCGTAGAAATGATGCAATATGGAGTGATTGCTTTCTATATAGCAGTACTACTATCAATTAATAGTTTGTTAGCATCTAATATAGGGACAACGATAGGTGCAGCAAGGATCCTATTTAACTTAGCAAGGGAAAACGCCGCATCTAAGATTTTTACTAAAGTTAATAGAAGTGGAGAACCATTGGTTGCAACTGCTGTAATCGGTATTTCAACAGCTATAATTGCGGTATTATCTGTTTCCGTGTTAGGTATTACTGGGGCTTTTACTGAGGTAGCCGCAGTTGAGGGAGTATTATGGCTCCTAGGTAGGATATTAGATGGTTTCGGAGCTCCAATATTCTATTGGAGGTTGAATAGTTTAGGAATAGGTAATATATTAATACCCATTACAGCAACTGTAATAAACTCTTGGGGGGACATTCAATCTATACTACAAATGGACGTCGTTCAGCTTTTAATGATTATCGTATTTGCTGGCATTGTAGTTTCTTGGTATATATTGAAGGCTAGAAAAGGATTCCCTGGAACATTAGTGGTTGATGAGAATAATAATGTGATAACTATAGATGAATACCTTAAAAAGATAAAAGCCGTAAATGTTCGTTAATACATTTTCTTAGCGATTGATATACCATCTTGTTTTTACAAACTTTTTAATATCTATGATAGGAATTTTTAAAATGGTGGAAATAGAGAACTATCTGTATATGAAAGTAATTATAGCATATGATGGTTCAGATCACGCTAAAAAAGCCCTATTTTTTGCGTTAAATTTAATTAAAAAGGAGGACGAAATACATCTAGTCACAGTAGTAAAAGAAGCACCTAGAAGTGCAGAGCAAGTCATAATACAGAGTGAACAAAAAGCGAAGCAGATGCAAGATGAAGTAGTAAATGAGTTTGGAGATTATAAAATAGTACAAAAAATTTTAGAAAGTAATGATGTAGCTGATGCAATATTGCAATACTGTAATAATATAGGATGTGGTCTCATAGTAACTGGTAGTAGAGGACTTACTGGAATTAAGAAGGCGATATTGGGAAGTGTATCGAGTGCTTTAGTTTCAAAGTCTAATGTTCCTGTTTTAGTCGTTAAGTAAGTTTTTCGAATAGAAATTATACTCTAGAATAGAAAAATTCCTTCACTTCTTTACTAGTTGGCCTTACATTGGGATCAGGGTCAACCATTTTTACTATAAAGTTATAAGTATTTTTATCCACGTACTTTCTTAGCAAATCTAAATTCCTCGTATTATATAAAGAATTATCTAAGTATCTCGTATCCTTGCTAACATCAAACTTATCCATAGCTTCTATCATTGCATTGGTATTTAATGGTACTCCAGTCAATAATTTGTATACAGTAGCGCCCAATGCGTATATATCAGCCATTGGAGAAACTCCTCCAATTGAAGTTGATTTAACGAGGTCAAATGGTACATATGCTGGAGTATAACTAAACGGCTTTTCCCCAGCTTTTACCGCAGAACCCAAATCCGCCAACTTAACTATAATCTTACCATTCTTTAAGTTATCATAGGCTAGTCTTGCATTTGGAGGCAATTTCTCGTTAAATAATATGTTTTGAGGTTTAATATCGCAATGAACATACCCTCCGGAATGTATGGTCTCTAGCGCTTCAGCAATCCTCGCTGTAGCAATAAATACCATTTTTCTCCAATATTCACTCCTTACTAATTCTTTGACATTTATCACATCATTTATTGATCCACCTCTCATTAATTCGATTACTAACATTGGTGGCTTATTATAGTAAATTTCTGGATTTCCTCCTAAGATTTCCTTTACATCAAGCTGATCAGCATAAATTGCGTACAATCTAACAATATAGGGGGATTTGGTAGAAAGCTCTATCAATTTGGACGATTCTCCAACTAAATCCATTACGTTATTTAAGTAATTTATTAATGGTATCTTGAGGGCATAGAAATTCCCATCCTTTTCGCCCTTCAATATGTAGCTTGTACCTCCTACTCCTATTATATCAACAATTTTGTAACTGTGTATTTCCTTTCCTACCCATACCTTGGGATCCCAATTATTTAGATCTAAAACCGGTTTAGTTTGTTCACATGCTTTTCTATATCCCTTATTACATGCTAATTCCAGTAACTCTTTTCTTCTACTTGATAAGAATGCTAAGGAATATATCATCTCTGGTGACATTCTAGCTATATATTTCTCAACAACGCTTCGAGCTATACTATTACTTATAACTAAATTAAAATTCTGCATGTCATTTTGATCTATAATACACAACACTACCTTATCTAGGCAACTCCCTGGAATGTATACCATGTATTTTTTGTAAATCTCAATAGCATCTTTGCATTCACTTTTTTGGATTTGATTACATAATTTTTCATCAAGTTTTAGGTCGTTATCTTTAGTAGTTGCTACCTTACTTGGAATTAAGATTAGCAATACAATAGCTAATCCTACTATAATGAATACGGGATTTACTGAAAGGGGAAAAAACCCATTAATACCATAAACTATCAACGGTATACCAATCGGGAAGGTGAAATATGAGATAGTTTTCACTTTTCTATCTCTATTACCTAGGACTATGATAAGGGAGGATAATCCAATTCCTATCAAAGGAAGTGTTGATGATACTTCAACTAAATGTAAATATATGAAGTAAAGAAGTGTCAAGATACCAAGTATTATGTATATTGTTCCTCCGATACCTCTTCTCGATGCTAATTGTGTCTCAATTATTCCTCCCGTGACAAGCAGTATTTTGTCTGTGAGGGGCAACGAGCTAAGGAGTGCAAGATAAAACAATATCACAGAAAACGTTAGGGCAAACGGTTTTTCTATCATGATTCGATTAGTAAATGCATAAGTGATAGCAAAAAAACCAAAAAAGATTAGTACAAATTCTTCTAAAGAGTTGATCTCGAGAAATTCGTATTTCCAAAACAGGGAGTATATTCCGTAAAATAATGCTATAAATCCTAAAAATCCTGAAATGTACTGTAATAGGTTACTCTTCATGGTATTACTATTTTACTGGTAACACTTAAAATATTTAGCCCGATGTATTGGTATATGAGAGCATTACTACTCTTCTTCATGCTAACTCTGATTTTATCCTTTTCATGTTTGATATCATATGGTGCTATCCAAGTGAATTATTCCTTATATCAGCTTCACGGTTCAGAGATCATTTACTCTTATTCTAACTCCTCATATCTTATAGAGGAAAAGCTTATTCCAATAAATATAACTTCAGTTAACTATGTAGTTAAAATATTGTATTTTCCTAATTGGACCCTTAGTATTTCAACGAATCTGCCTAATGTATTCTCAATATTTGTAGGAAAGTTTTTGCTGTGGAGTGGTTTTGAAACTAGAGGGCTTACTGCCTCTTTTCTTATCCCTTACATAAATCCCCTAAATTTAACGATATGGATAATGAATTACCCTAATCCAATTTATTTGAACATAATGATACAAATAGGACAAGAAATAACGCTTCCAGGCGAAGTAAGCAATCTATATACTTTTAAAACAGAAATCTTGAACATAACGAAGTTAAATGTTACGTTACCTTCTCTTTCCTCTCCTCCCTCATACTGCATACTAACTTACAATTATACTTATGCTCCAGTTACAGTATTTAACTCCTCAGAGGAACAAATTGATATAGTTAGGGGTGTTAATGGTATACCCGTCTTAGAAGTTGGGTTATTACATTCAAATAATTTCACATTTTACTTCTATAACATGTCAGATAAACGAGTATTCCCTGCAGTTGAAATTTTCAAAAACCTTGTAATAACTACCAATGGAGTAGAAACACCATTTCCAGTCAAATCATCATTAGTTAGAGAAGATTTATCATTTGTAGTCGTTAACTCAACTACTGCGTTGATAATAATGAATAAAAGCGAAATTTATTTACCAATCTATAATATAACCTCCAAAGAACTTAGTTTCATTTTCATGTATGGAAAGATATTCTTAGGCTATTCAATTTTTGTTAGCTCTCCAGGGATTTATCATATCAGTGGATGCTATAATTTGGTAAATGTTCCATACGTAACGACTAAAGGGTCAACCTATTTTATAAGCTTTAACAAGGGTTATTATTTTGCATTACCACAGTCTATATTATTAAACATAAATGCTATTCTGCTTCTTTTTGCAGCTATTATATCTTCTCTATTAACTATTCTAATTTTGCTTATAAATAAGATATTCCGCTAGGATTTCTTAAATCTAACCTACTAAAGTTTAAGTAAAGAAGGCTACTATATAGATTACATAGTTAACAATAGATTATATTTACTTTATAGGTAAAATATATAATGGGAGAGACTAATAGGTGCATGAGAAAAAATGGATAAAGGAATTTCAAAAACACCTTTTGCATATATTGATTCATTAAGATTAACTTTCAATCACATTAAAGTTTGGTATACTTCTGGTATGGGATTTTTTACTGATGCCTACGATTTGTTCATAATAAGTGCAATTCTAGACGTTTTAGCACAGTTACATGACCCTAATTTCCCGCTTAATGGTTTTACACAAGGTCTTCTAGCGTCAGCAGCGTTATGGACGGCAGTAATTGGACAATTGCTCTTTGGTTTTCTGGGTGATAAAATAGGAAGAAAGGCGATATATGGCGTTGAAGCAATGTTAATGACAGTTGGTGCTTTGCTTTCTGCCATATCTCCTAACATATACTGGCTAATAATTTTTAGATCAATAATAGGTTTAGGAATAGGTGGAGATTATCCAATTTCTGCTACTATAATGGGTGAGTACGCTAATGTTAAAGATAGGGGTAAGTTAATAGCCTTAGTATTTGCAAATCAAGGATTAGGCAGTTTAGCAGCAGTAGCAGTTGGAATTGGTACTGTTTTAGCGTTTCCCCTGGATATTTCTTGGAGAGTTATGGCAGCCATAGGTGCAATACCGGCTGCTACTGTAATCTACCTTAGAAGAAAGACTCCAGAAACTCCTAGATACTCAATGCTAGTGAAAGGTAATATACAAGAAGCTAAGAGAGCTGCAGAATTTCTAGGTGGTAAAATAGAGGAAAAGAAGGCTTACTCAAAGCCGCTCTCGCTATCAGAGTTCCTATCTAAGTACTGGCTAACCTTGATAGGTACTGCAGTCTCATGGTTTCTCATTGATATAGCGTTTTATGGAACTGGAATTTACTCAGGTACAGTAACTCAATTAATATTAGGAAAACCCAGTAGTATAGCAAATTTAATATTAGAACAAGGTTTACCATACATGGTAGGATTCTTCGGTTATTTCACAGCAGTTGCCTTGATGGATAAGTTAGGAAGGAAAATTATACAGCTACAAGGCTTTATATTGTTGGCCATAATTTATGCGGTAGTTTCATCATTCCTAATAGTTAGTGGCACTAAGGTAATTGGTTTAACAATTCCAGCTGAACTTGGATTCTTGATATACGCACTATCATTCTTCTTTATAGATTTCGGTCCTAACACTACAACCTTTGTATTACCTGCTGAGAGTTACCCGACTAGGGCTAGAACTACTGGCCATGGAATTAGTGCTGCTTCGGGCAAATTGGGTGCAGCAATTGCTACTTACTTATTCCCCTCACTTTTAGCCTCTATAGGGATAAAGAATATTTTAATAATACTTTCAATATTATCGCTGGTAGGTGCAATAGTGACAATAATAGCTGTTAAGGAAACTAAGGGGAAGAGTTTAGAGGAAATAAGTGAAGAAGAGATAATTATTCATCAAGAAGAACAGTCCTCTACATAGACGAAATAGTTTACAACTGAAAGCCGAACCAATCTATAGTATGAAAATTTTTATACTTGTAGCTTGTGAATCACAGCATTTTCTCTCTGATCTAAACAAAACGGTCACCTTTAGACACTGGAAAAAGTTAGTCTTATGTAAGACGTTTTTTAATGGCAAAAATTTTTAGCTAACCGTTATTAGTCAGCTATTTGAATTTTAAGTTCTAAAAACATAGTAGAAAGTCCATGTCGTATAGCACGGGAGATATGTTTCAAAAATTCTTGAACCATGACGAAAGTGTCTTATAATTAACAAATTCCTTGGGCTTTTCAGCGAAAGTAAGTTAACTCCGTATATATAACTTTGGATAAATAATACAAAAATTAATAATATTTAAAATAATAATTATTAAATGGATTCATTAATACTTGTGATTTATTCATATTATGTCGCTCTTTTTCTGTTTCCAGTAAAGTGAAACGTGTTTTGAGACGAGTTCTTTAAAAGAGCTAAACGTCTAAAGTATCTCAATGAAAACCTCTCTACTAGCATTAGCCCTAGTAGGAGCATTCGTAGCAGGCCTAGCGACTGCGGGTGTAGCGGGCTATGGACCACTAGCATATATATCATACCATATCATAGTAAGTCAGCAACAAGGTCAAGCACAAGTAATACCAGCATATATTAACTTAGGTAATTTAACCGCTGGGGAAAAGGGCAATACAACTGCAACTGCGGTAATTAACATTTCATCTAATGGGACATATACAATAGATTTGCTCCATGCTGATAAGCTACAAAAAGTTTTCAGTAATTTCACAGTAGAACTGAAGATAAACAATAATACTATAACTCTCACACCAGAAAATGATAGTGCTAATGTGAAATTAGCAAGTGGATCCTATAATGTTTCAATACTAATAATATTCCAAGTATCCCAGCATCCTAAAGGAGATTTAAACGTTAATCAAGAGCCACTACTTATTATTCATCCACAAGGAGATAATACCAATAGTTAAAAGGTAATTTTTTTAAAAAATTTTATTTCTGTAATTCTTTTTCGGTATCTCTTTTCTTGACCGCTCTATCGTAGATAATCCAGTTCTTGTACCATTCTTCATTTTCCTTCCTTAAAAATCCTAGAATTATACTTGTCAATTCCTTTGCAGTCACCTTATCTTTTCCGTCCATGTGTATTTTTCCGACAGTCATGTAGGCTATTTTCCTAAGCTACGTTAATTGGTGCACCAGTTTTTAATACGCTGACTACAATCTTTTCCCATATAAGTTCCTCTTCAGATCCATCTCTTTTAACCACTTTTATCATAATTTTATAATACTCTTACTACAATTTAAAATTTTTTATTGATCAGTGAGTTAGTTATGTACGATAAAGATTAACTCATATATACATAAAAATTAGCTTCTACGAGAAAATTATGTTAGATGTAAACTATCGTCTCTAAAAAGATTTCTAATGTACGTTATCAACTATCCCCCTAACTTAGTTATGTTCATAACTTCCAGTTTAAGTTAAGATATATTTTAGGAAAATCACTTGATTTTTGCATGTTTCAAAACATTTTTATTCATAAAATGAGAGTTTTTATTATGAGTATAGAGATTAATGAAAAGGGTGTTACAATAAAACTACCTACTTTATCTACCTTTATTTCATTTTCCAGAGATCAAATAGAAAGGGTTGAAGAAGTGATACCTCCTGATGAGATATGTAGATTCGCAAGAAATAGGGGAGTTATATTTGCTGGAAGTACAATAGATGGAAAGATAATGTATTATAATGTAAGGAAAGGGGAGAAATGTTTACTATTAGTTCTTAAAGATGGAAGAAAGGTCTATGTAGGAACGTGAATTATCTAACTAATTAGTACAACTTTTTCATTATTTATTTTTGTTAGAAGGAATTTCACCTCATTGAATTTGAGCGAATCTTTGTGAACCTTTACCCCCATTTCATTAAACATTTTTATAATGTTATCATCTATCCCTACTAGCCCCCATCTTGGGATTAGATACTCATAATCGTAGTTTAAATTTGGTGTAATTACAATTTTCTCTAGAAGTTCCTTAGCCTTACTCTTATTGTAGGAATATATAATGTAGATCATAAAGGCATCCAATTCCCTTTTGTTGTATAAGTTTTCAATTACCTTATTGTAAGCCTTTTCAACTGACACTCTAAATAAACTTCGTAAATTCTCATATATACTTACGAAGTCCCATCCATAAGTTTCTATGAGCTTCTGTACTGCTTCATCTGCTATTGTGTCATATATTTTCACGTTATTTATAGAAATATTGTCAAAAGCATATTTTAAATAATTATAATCATTATTTCCACTTTTCTTATCTTTCAAATAACATGCTTCTAATAGATCTCCATAAAATCCACCCACTTTTATTACACTATCGATGAGACTATACGTTATTATATCCGAATATTTGGATAGAGGAATTACTTTGTAATAGAAATACCGATCAGAATTTATTTTGTTAGCTATATCATCTCCTATTTCTAGCCTTGAGAAATCTACCTTAGAACCTAATTGATCAATTAGAGATATTTCTCCATTTATTGAAGTCAATGTGTAATCATCGAATTCCACCTTATATTTCCTTTTTCCCTTAATTGGCATTACGTTAGTGTGTGATGATTCTCATATAAAAATTTTTAGGGATGTTAAGTTTTACCTCGTTAATGAGATACCTAAAATTTGCCCTCACATAATTTTTACCTAACTGAAGGACTCGTTATCTATGATGGGGGTAATAGAGTATGAAAAATTTTGAATTTGTACTTTGGGAATTGTTCAGACTTACCCTTGGCTCTAGATGAAACACTCGCTTTAGAAGCTAGGAAAAATTATGCTCTCAATCGATTAGATCATAAGTCAAGCTCTACTCATCTAATATCTTCCCTCTCATTCAATTCAATATATTATTCATGGATATTCTAGATCTCGTTAGGGTTGGATTCATATTGATGTAATCGTAATTCACATGGGTAATGTATTTTTCTCAATGTTATCACTACTCGCTCTATTATTCTCTTCAGATTTTATTCCATAAAGTCTTTCAATCAAAATATTTTATTGTCAAAGAATCCTTTTAGCCCTATTTATCGTCTTTCACTGTAGTTCTAAAAATTCTCATTTATTCGAATACTACTTGTTGGTATAGCAATTTGTGATAGAGTGAATTTCTCTCCCCATTTTCTAAGTTCATCGAATACTCTTTTCAGTTCCTTGCCTTTATCCGTTAATTCATAGACCACAAGAACCGGACGAGAGTTTATAATTCTTCTCTCAATTATCCCGTAATTTTCCAATTCTTTTAGCGTCTTCGAGAGTGTTTTAGAACTTAACGAAGTGAGCTTTTGAAGTTCATTAAATCGTTTAGGTCCCTCAAGTAAATACCTTATTGTTATCAACTTTGGCTCACTTCCTATTACGGCTATTGCGGAAACTATTGGGCATATTTCCTTTGGTTTATTAGATTTAGAAACTCTCATTATTTACACTTAACATAGCACGTCTTATATACTTTACGTACTACGATCTTCTTTTCCTTATTGCCACTATTGATGCGATTGCTAACAATATTACAACTATTCCAGAGATTAAAACAAGACTATTAGCTCCATATGGAATTGGAGGTTGTTTAGTTTGTGTTATAGTTAATAACGGATGGTTAGAGTATACTATATAATACGTTTCACCAGGCTCAAAAGCTACTAGGTACAAGATACCGTTATGTGTGAAAAAGTCTGTTTCATTTATGAATAATATAGAACCATTAGGTAACTCTTTCAATATTAAAAATGTGCCATTATATTTAGGAGTTATTGGTATTAGCGAGATTGATGAGTTAAGGTGGACAATTATTTTTTCAGCCAAGAATACTGTATCTTGAATCGTAATATTAGAAACAGATATATTTTTCGGATATGAAATTTGAATATTATAGACACTACCATTATTAAAAGCTAAGAATAATCTTGATGTATTTTCTATACTGAATAGTAATCCCATTTGTTTATTAATATTGACAAAGTAAGAAAACGTAATATTGGCAGTACTTTCTACACTATTATTTCCAATTCCCAATATTATTGTGCTATTATTAATTGATGTAGTAATAACATACTTAGGTGTGTAATAATCCGCGTTGAGATTTTTCAAGATTAATAGGCTTGAGTTATTTACCTCTATGAACGCTACAATAGTCCCATAAGTTCCAAAGAACTCTACTGCTGTGATATTACTTGATTTCCATATCATTGAGGGTAATAAGGTATCGTTGAAAAAAGATGACATAGAGACGTAAAAGTCACTTATATTTTCAAATGTTCTATACGGTATAGGTAACTCAGTTGAAATTGTTGTGTTAAGATAAGATTGTAACGTAAATATTGTATAGTTTAAGCGTATGAGGGGAATGGATATTTTTTGGTCGTTACCAATTGAAACATTTAAGGTATATATTGAAGAACCGTTTAAGTATTGTAATTCTAAGGTTCCGCTCCCATTTATATAAGCGTAAGCTGAAATGAGGGCTGGTTCAGATATATATCCAGCCCATATAACTTCTTTTAGGCCCGATGTATAAAGTATAACCTTAGTTAATTGTGGGATGCCACTATATATTTTTAATTTTTCTCCATCTATTGTAACATTTATGATTGAGTTGTTATAGTATACTAAGCTCTGCGGTTTAAGCAAATATGTCGTTCGATTATAGTTGATCACTACTTGCGATATATTACTATAGATCATCGCGTCTTCAACTCCACTTACCACGGTGTAATTTACATACTCAGCATTTCGTATTAAGTACGTTGAATATTGTTGTATAATTAACTCTTCTTTTTGTATATTAGAATGTTCTATTGGAGTAATACCTAATGATATCAAGAATAAGAATAAAATAATATACATTATAAATTTACTTCCCATCTGCTCTATTTCCGGATTGTCCCATTTAAATTCATCTACTAAATTAGTACTAAAAAATATTTATGACATGGAATTAGATTGTTGTCAGTATTTAATTCGTTCCTATTCTAACAATTTACTTCACTAAGACAATTCACCATATTGCAAGATCAAGTGCTAATAGATTAACTGCCTTAGCTGCATCTCTAATTGATATTACTCCTACTAGTTCCCCATTTTGTCCAACTACTGCTAGATGTCTAACGTTATTTTGATACATGATTATCAATGCTTCTGTAATATCCTTGTCAGGGGTAATTGTTATCAAACCTTTCGTCATGATTTTAGAAACTGGAGAATCTAACAATATTTCATCAGCTACTGCTCTTAAAATATCCCTTTCAGTAACTATACCAATCGGCTTATTTTTCTCATCTACAATTATAAGTGATCCAAGCTTTTCCTTTTTCATAATCTTTGCAGCATCTCGTATACTTATTTCAGGCTTCGCTGTAACGGGATTTCTAACAATCAAATCTGCAACATACATAATATATTATATGCTTGTATTAGACTATTTATTTTTTCTCTAATATATAGAAACATTACACGACATCATGCCATGTTGGGACTTTTATTTTTTCTGCCCTATCCCATTTATCGTATGGCTTTATATCGAGAACTGGAGTATTGTTAAATGCGTTTATACCTTTACCTATTATAACATTACCTTTAATTTCAACAACTTCAGCTACAGATATACCTATAGGATTTGGTCTGAATTGGGATCTTGTTGCGAAAACTCCCACCATAACTCCCTTCTTTTCTCTCAATAATCTTCCGTCAAAGTTAGCTAGATGTAGATGATATATTACTATAATGTGGGAGAACTCCTCTAATCCTTTTAATCCCTCCTCATATTCCTTATTTATATGGATTTCAACGGTTGCATCTCTAGATGCTGAATTGTCATTTCTCTTTATAAAACCTATATACTTAAAGCAAGCATCCATTAGTATATATTTGTGCTTGAAACTATTAATCTTACTAAGATTTATAAAGATGGAACTATAGCCTTAGACAATTTAACGTTCATGGCGAATAGTAGAGTCGTCACGCTTTTAGGTAGGAACGGAGCTGGTAAGACAACACTAACTAGAATTCTTTCTACCCAATTGTTACCCACTAGTGGGATTGCTCGGGTAGAAGGTTATGATGTAGTGAAGGATGCCAAGAAAGTTAGAAAAATAATAGCGTCAATACCTCAAGAGGCTAAGCCAATAGGCATAGCAAGTCCCATGGAACATTTGGTTATGTATTTAACATCTAGAGGATTATCGTTTAAAGAGGCTACTGAAATTTCTAGGAATGCTCTCAAAGAAGTCGGACTATGGGAGGCTAGAGATAAACCAAGTGACGAGCTTTCAGGAGGAATGAAAAGGAAGATTTTTGTCGCTATGGCTTTAGCGTCAAATGCTGAGTTAGTGCTATTGGACGAGCCTACTACAGGGTTAGACCCATATTCTAGGTTAGAAGTCTGGTCTATACTAAAGAGCATAAAGAGTAAAATTTTATTAACTACACATTATATGGAAGAGGCTGAAGAGCTTTCAGATGAGGTAATCCTTCTGCATAAGGGCAAACTAATAGCTAAGGGAAGCATAAAGGAACTTTTGGCTAAATTTGATAATAAGGTTAGGGTAGAGGGAATTGGAGAGTATAAGATAGGAAGATTAAGAATTAGTTATGTGGATAGGAATGAGGCATCTGATTACGTAGGGAAATACGTTATTAAGCCAATTACGTTGGAGGATCTGTTCATAATTTATAGTGGTGAGAGTCTTGAGGACTAGTTTTCTGTTAGCTTTTACAATATTTTATGGAGTGTCCTCAATAAGGAGAGGATTCGTATATGTGTTAACTTATCTTAGTATACCTTTAGCTGAACTGTTTTTAATATATATCATCACGAGAGGAGATTTCGTAAAGTTTGCCATTGTTGGAGGATTAATTAGCGTTATGGCTAACAACGGTTTTTCACTAATTGGCGATTTAGTGTTCTTAAGGCTTGAAAGTAGACTACAAGATTTGTTGGTTGCAACTAGTATAGGGCCTAGTGAGTATATCATGGGGTTAATGCTTGCAAATCTACTATACTCCTCTCCTGGTGTTATATTATACGTTATACTTGCGTTAGTGTATCACGTTTTGAATTTAATTAACTTCATACCGTTATTAGTTGACATTACTCTTCTCTTGTTCGCAACATCCTCCATAGGGTTCTTTTTGGCTAGCTTGGTACCTCATACAAGATATGGTTGGGGCCTCGCTGGTCTTCTATCTAGCATTTTAACCATAATACCACCTGTATTTTATCCCTATACCTTCCTCTCTAAATCTCTCTACGTTCCCTTGCTCGTAATACCCACTACAGCTTCTGCAATATTCTTACAAGGGATCACAAATTTAGTGAATACAAGTGTTGAAATGTTAGTTGTATCATTTCTAGTTCTATTATTCGAATCTGTATTGTTCTTTTTCCTCTCTGTTAGGTTTAGTAGATGGAGAGAAAGATGATAGCAAAGAAGAATTAGAGTTAACTTCATATTCTATAAATATATAGCCACAATTAGGGCATTTTTTCACAACCTTATTATTAATATGTTCCACCAGAATTTCAACAACTTTACCGCACTTAGGGCATGTTCTTCTAGCCATGAGATACCTCTTTTCCTATTAACCTTTTAAGCGTTTTTCCATATTGGTGAAAGTAGAAGGGCAGTAGTGCATAAAAATTAATTAGAACTATTTTAAGTTTCTAATTATGAACATTAGCAAACTTCTTCAACTGCCGCTAATTGATGATAATGAGAGTGATGCGGCGGTTGTAGTATTAATAGCTAAAGGCCAGTATATCATGTTGATAAAGAGGATTACTAATCCAAAAGATCCATGGTCGGGTCAAATGGCTTTGCCAGGAGGTCATAGAGAAAATAATGAGAGTACTCTTAAAGCAGCTATTAGAGAATGTGAGGAGGAGGTTGGAATCAGACCAAATATAAGGGCCAGTTTAGGAGTATTTTCACCCAATAACGCTAAAATAAAAGTTAGGGCGTATATTGCATTCCTTGATGAGCTAATAGAACCGAGGCCGAATCCAGTGGAGATAGATAAGGCATTTTGGGTTCACGAGAGTGAATTTGTAAGAGGAGATAACGCATTTTACTATAAGCAATATAGGATTTGGGGAATGACATATAGAATACTTTCTAAATTGTTTGAAATAGTCGAACTTAAAATTTAAATTTTATATATAATTAATGGTAACTGAATGATAAGAGCTGAGATTCCAACTTCATTATATATAACTTTTCAAGAGGTGATAAAGGATGTTGCAATTTATGAAATGGATGATGTTGTTATAATATCGTTAGATGACTCTTTAATTGAAATAAGAAGATCCATTAGTTCTGGAATTGCCAATACCGCTTTCTATTATGGAGAGGAAAAGCTATGCGAAATCTTTGATTTAAATGAAGTCCATGACTACGTTAATCAAGGACTGTACAAGTTTAATGATTATAAGGAATCTGTAAGGTATTGCTTATTTTCGATTTCAAAATTTATTAAGGAAAGATCTATTGAGGTCTCTTCTAAGAAATTTCTTTACGCTAACGCTGGGATATTCAGCAATATAAATAATTTTATTGAAGGGAATTATCCAATATTGGGTAAGAATAAAATTGAGGATGAAGTTCAATATTTGATAAGAGCTAATGATAAGGTAATAGTGTTGAGCGTGATAGTATCTTCAATAGAAAATAAGAAGATTTACGCTTTTGCTAGTATCGAAGATGGGGATGATAGTAGACAAATAGCTGTCTTATTTAATGATAGAATATATTATATTGATGAGTTAAAATTTGAGAACATTAATAACATCGAGACTGGGATAAGTAAGATAGTTGATTATATAATAAATTATGACGAGAGTAAGGAAGAAGAAATTGACAATTATTTGCTACTAACGATAAATAAAATAGGTAATCTCTCCGAAAGGTTTATTACTATAAGGAATATTATAGATGCTATAAGTGATATCGCCTCACATGTTAATCTAAGGATAAATTTTGATCACTTTGACGGAGATATTGATCTGAAGTTGATCGAAAGTCAAAATATTATTAGTATAGGTAAGGTTAAAGATAATAAAATACTTACGATAAATGGTTATGAAACAATAAATGACGCATATAGTGCAATTAGAAGATTAATAGAAATTGGGATTGAGAAAATGAGGAAAGAATCTATTTATTATTGATGCAAATTCTCTTTCCTTTTCTCTCAATAAGTATATCACACTCATTGAATGAAATCCAAAATTTTACTAAATCTCCTTCCCTCGAGATAAAGGACGCTGACTCATCTTCAGTTAGTACTTTATAGATTTTATCGTAGTCTGAATAGTTTCTTATAGTCAAAGAAGTATCCATAAACGTTTTTCAAGTACCTTGAGAGAGCCTTTACACCAAGGTGGGAACCGAGCTCATACTTCAAGATGTGGAGGAAGTTCACAACTAGGCCAACAAGCTTCATGTATCCGAGGATCTTGACTACGCTCTTGAACGAACTGCTCCTAAGGCCTAGGACCTTCAAATCCCTTATCACAGTTTCAACATCCCACCTATTCTCCCAAGTCGTTATTACCTCCTCAGAGGTCATGGTTAGGTCGGTCGTGAAGAAGTACCTCCTCCCGCAACCTTTATAATTATTAACTACAATTAATTTAATAGGAACGCCGAGGTACGTGACGGAGAACTCTCCCTCGGGGAACTCGGCGACCGGCACGGATCTACCTCCCTCGGTAACCCGCGCGCTCGCCTTAAGTTCCGAAACAACACCGGGCAGAAGAGTTCTCCTGTTCACGTACCACGAATCGAACGCTATTGAACTAACGTTAAGCCTCCTCCTCACTTTCTCTATCAGCTCAATTGCGATTTCGATCTTCGTTCTGAACTGGACTGGCTTCCCTTCTTGTTTCAAGATATTCACGACTTTTTGTGGTAGGTAGATCTCGAGGTGGATCAAGTAGACCTCGTTGGTTTCCAAGTCCCTTATTGTGGCTACAAGGATTTGGTGTGCTGGGATGTAGGTTTTATCCTTCCTGGAGTAGAAGAATTGGGTCATGTGAGCTGAGACCCACGCGGCTTCAGCGTAGTATTTCTCGTTTAGTGTGTCGTCTATTGAGAGCTGGACCTTGTGTTCCCCTACTAATTCCTTCACTACTTCGATTAGATCGACCTTAGCGACCTCCTCTAACTTCCTCAAGGCGTATTCGTAGTCAATTCCAGCCGTGGTGCACTTGGCCCTCATTGATCCATCCTCGATCAGAGATGCACCCAGTAACTTCACTAGGGATTTACTGCCTAGCGTCTTCTTCACTTTCTCTAGGTACTTCCTTACCTTTGCAAATCCCCTGTTGAAGAGACTCGTTATTTTCATTGTTTAGTCTTGGTATTATCATCCTAAAAAGTTTTTAAGGTATTTCAAATTGACGTCATTTTCAGGAAACTACTATTCAGTGTTTAACCATATTGCATACCTTCCATCCAAAGTGTCCATATGAGATTTGAACTCCACAATCCCTATTTCATCTAGAACTCTTTTAGCTAAAATAAGTTTATCAATCCACGATTTTACGAAATTTACCTTATCCTTAGCTTCCTTTAGTCCAAAATATTTATAGTAAAATAGTGATGGTGTATATATTGCTTCCAATACGGAATTATCACCAATAAAATATATCTTTAGATTATATTTTGTAAGAAACGAGACTATTTCATTGATCTTACTCATTATCTCATCAAAGTTATCGGTCTCGTAAGCGAATCTATGTTTCACTAATTCTGAAATTACATCGTCCACTTGCTCACAGTGGCCGTTCTGACATTTGGATAGTAACAATACATTATCCCTCGTATATTCGAACACATAATAAAATTCTCCACCCTCACAAGGTATCAATTTGTCTTTATTTACGCAGTAAACGTATCTTGACACAAATATACTCTCGATAAAAAACTATTTTTATAATTTATCCACTTTTTTATTAATGGATTGGATTGATGAATTAGCTAGAATCGTCAAAATATCAGACGGAAAAAAAGAAGGCTCTAGTAGATGGAAAATTACAGCTATACCACGAACTTACGAGGAACTTAAGGACGTGATTAAGTTTGCTAATGAAAGAAAATTGTCTATTTATCCTTTTTCATTCAATATGCACCATATAGGTCCTTCCATTAATACCGATATAGGAGTTAAATTAAGCCAATTTGATAAAATTATTGAGATTTCAGACGAGGATCTTTACGTTACATCACAAGTTGGAGTAAAAGTTTCGGACTTATTTGAAATGATAAAAGCCAAGGGCTTATTTCTTCCAGCATATTATGATGGATCCTTAGGAGGATTGTTGGCAACCAACTTACCTACGCCCTTTTCTTCATTTTACGGTTATCCTAAAAACTTAATATTAATGGCTAAGGTGATTACTGGAGATGGTATCATAGTCAAAGGTGGTGGTAAGACCCTTAAATTCTCTTCTGGCTACAAAATACACAAAATTCTATCTGGTATGCTGGGCTGGTTAGGTATCTATCTAGAGGCAACACTAAAGGTATATCCATTTCCTGAAATAATTACCACATTTCAGACTGATAAGATTGCCTTAACAAGTAAATACAGGCCAATTTCCATAATATACGAAGTTGATGAGAAAGGTGAAAGGACTCATGTTACATTTATTGGATTTAGAAAAGCAATGAGCAAAATAGAGGAGGAAATTGGAGTAAAAGGACAAGATGGTTTCTATGACGTGAACTACATTAATGGCGAAAGTGTTGTTTCAATCCATACTGTAAGAGGGAGAGAGGTTGAGGAGATTAAGAAGGCTAAGACTATTATGAAGGTTAAAAGGGGAATAGGAATTATTGGGACTGGTTATTGTAGATTGGAAGTAGATTCATTTGAAAATCTAGAGGTATTGAGGCGAGAAATAAATGGACATGTAGTAGTTGAAAGAGGAGATTATAAGGGAGATTACTGGGGAATTAGCGATAAAGAAACGTTGCATAAGCTTAAGGAAGCTTTTGATCCCAATAATATTCTTCTACCCGGGTTATTACTTTAATAGAGAAGTTTATATAAGTCAGAGAGAAAATAGAAACAGCATTTTATAAACTACCTTGACGACATTAAGTTCGTGATTAACAAACTAGCTGAGATAGTAGGCGAGGAGTGGGTAATAGCAAATGATGAAGCTAAGCTGTATTCATATCCTGCATTCATACCCTTAAAAATAGAACCACCAGTAGTCGTTTTACCTGGAAGTGAGGAAGAAGTAGTTTCTCTAGTGAATTTTCTTAACGAGAATAATATAAAGTATCTAGTAAGGGGTTCTGGGACAAGTTTAAGCGGTGCGACTACTCCGACACAAGGAGAGGTTATAATTTCGTTGACAAGACTAAACAGAATTTACTCAATAGATAATTTTGAAATCAGTGTAGGACCAGGATTAGCAAACTTTCTAATTAATAAAACCCTAGGCAATACTAACCTTTTCTACGCACCAGATCCTTCAAGTTATGTAGTATCATCAATAGGTGGTAATATAAGTCACGACTCTGGTGGGATGCACACTCCAAAATACGGTACTACTTTCGACAGTGTAATAAAATTAAGGGTTCTTCTGAGTAATGGAAAAGTTGAGGAAATCGGTGGTAATAATTTCTTTGATGCTACATCAATATTTGTAGGAGCAGAGGGTACTTTAGGGGTTATTTTAAGAGCAACGTTAAGGTTATTTCCAAAGCCTGAGGTCAGTAGAACTCTTCTAGCCTCGTTCAGTTCAATTGACGATGCAGGAAAGGCCGTTGTAAGTGTGTATAAGTCTGGTGTAACACCAGCAGCAATGGAGTTTCTGGATAGAAATTCGATTATTGCCATAGAGAATACTCAATATAAGGCAAATTACCCTATGGCCGAAGCTATCCTTTTAATAGAACTTGATGGATACGGTGCCAATGTAGAAGAGGAAGAGGCTAGAGTAGTGAAGGCAATAAGAGAGAATAACGGAGAAGTTTTCATTCCTAAAGATGATGAAGAGAAAAATAGATGGTGGTGGGGCAGAAAGGGGGCTTTTCCGTCATTTGCCTACTATTCTCCAGCTTATTTAACACTAGACGCTAATGTTCCTAGATCAACCTTGCCTACAATGTTAAGATTCACATATGAGATCAGTAAGAAATATGGATTGCCCGTTGCGAATAGTTTTCATGCGGGAGATGGCACTTTACATCCACTGATAGGGTTCGATCCCAAAAACGTTGATGAAACGATTAAGGCAATTAAAGCGGCTGAGGAGATAACGAAATTAGCTATAAAATTAGGTGGGGTGCCTAGTGGGGAACACGGTATTGGAATAGAGAAGATAAAGTTTATGAAGCTTTATTACTCAGAAGATGATTTGACCTTAATGCGAAGATTGAAGACAGTATTTGATCCCAAGAGACTTCTGAATCCGTGTAAATTAGTACCCCCGGCTAAGAATGAAATATGTAATACCGTTAATAGGGTGCATACTTACTTATTGGAGGGAGATATATGATCTCATCTTTGAAATTAACTGAAATGTGTACCCACTGTGGATTTTGTCTAGAAACTTGTCCAACTTACGTTGTAACTAGAAACGAGGTTCACTCACCTAGGGGTAGAATAGAAGCAGTGAGAGTTGGAATAAACAGTATTGGATTTGAGACATGTATGTATTGTAGGTTGTGTGAAACTGCTTGTCCAGCAGGTGTTAGATACGCTCAAATTATCACGCCAGTTAGGAAAAGCTCCACAAAGAAAACTTTAATGGAAAAGATGTTAGAGAATCCGAAATTACTAAGTAAGTCATTAAAACTATTAGGTAAGGTAAATAGCTATCCAGATGTAGAAAGGGTTATGAAATTCGTTAAACCTAATGAGATCTCAGAACCACTAGAAAATAATGAAGAAGGGGATATAATATTATTTCCTGGTTGTATAGAATCCGTTATATTTAGGAAAACTGTTGAAAAAGCTTACAAATTCTTAAGTAGAAATTATAAGGTAAAAATTATTAATGGATGTTGTGGGTTAGCTCACATAAGTAATGGAAATTATGAAGGGGCTAGAAAATTAGCAATAAAACTTGCTGAAAAGGCTAAGGGTAAAAAGGTCATTACATTACAGTCTAATTGTGCTGCCTTTATGAAGGAATACAAGGAATGGTTTGGTATAGAAATCAATTCATACGATTTTGCTGAATTTTTGATAAAAGAAGGGATAGAGTTACCTAAGGTTAACGATACATTTACTATTCACTATCCTTGTCACGCATATAGACAAAAGCTAGTTACACATATCCGTAATGCAGCTGAGAAAATGGGAATTAAAATAAGTGAAATGGAGGATCCACATTTTGAATGTGGAGCTGGTGGTGATTATTGGATCTTTCATCCTAAGTTATCTGATATGGTCATGAACATTAAGAGGGATAAGATAGCGAAAAGTGGGGTTAGAAAGGTTATTGTAACTAACAGCGTTTGTGCATTAGCTATAAGGTCAATGGGTTATAATGTGTATCATATTGCTGACTTATTGGATACCTAATAAATTCCATCTCTCGTTAGAATATTTTTCCTTGTAAAGTCTATTAGCTAATTTTATCTCACTTGAGGTTAGACTTCCCATAAATACATCTCTTTCATTCAATGCCTTAACGAAACCTTTTATCATAGCGTCAAAAATTTGATCCATTTCCACATCAATAAATTCGAATAAACCCACTATTCTACTCTTTAAGAAATCCTCAGTAACACCGGGTGCTCTAATCACCTTTAACCAGATCTTAGGTTCAAATCTAAGTAGCAAGGTACCGTGTTGTAATAACGCTTTATCATCCCTTACTTGCGCTGATCCAGATATTTTTCTCCCGGCAACTACCACATCGCTTGATCCACTTCTCAAATAACATAAGTCATGTTTTTTCATATCCCCCAGACCTCTAATGTCAACGTTCTCCCCCAAGATTTGAAGAGTGTATAATATGCC
This sequence comes from Sulfolobus sp. E5-1-F, assembly GCF_009601705.1. Taxonomy (NCBI): domain Archaea; kingdom Thermoproteati; phylum Thermoproteota; class Thermoprotei; order Sulfolobales; family Sulfolobaceae; genus Saccharolobus; species Saccharolobus sp. E5-1-F. The sequence continues at coordinate 2,264,840 of NZ_CP045687.1, forward strand.
CTTAGCGATCTCTATAGCAGACTCATCAACACTTAACTTAGCTATTGTATTGTTAGTTGATAATACTACACTGTATGTAATTTCGTTGTCTTCTGGATGTAATAATGCACCTCCGCCAGTTGGTCTTCTAACCAATTTAAAGCCTAACTCTCTAATATTATCTAAGTAAGCAGCGTTAGCGTTTTGTCCCCTCCCAAGACTTACACCAGACGGAGACCACATGTATAGTCTTAATGTATCATAATTAACGCTATTTCTAATCAGCATTATTGCTTCATCAATTGCCATATTATAGTATGGATCTCTAGGACCATCAACTATTATTCTTAGCATTTTTGATCGCCTTAAGATAAGCTTCTTTTGCCCTATAAGAGGTCCTAGCTAATGGTGAGGAGATCACAGCTGAAAAACCCATAGCGTAAGCTATTTCCTCAAGCTTCTTAAATTCCTCTAAACTATAACGCTTCTTGACTTCCAACTGCTTACGACTTGGTCTCATATACTGTGAAAGTACTAATATATTAACTCCTACACTTCTCAAATCCCTCATTGTCTCTATGATCTCATCCCAAGTTTCACCAAAACCTAAGAGAATTGAAGACTTCTTTATTACGTTTTCAGCGTTTTTTAAAACATTAAGACTTTGCTCATATGATGCTCTAGGATCTCTTACTATTGGCGTTAATCTTCTTACAGTCTCAACGTTATGTGCAAATACGTCAACTCCGGCTTCAATTATCTTTTTAACTGCGCTAATATCTCCTCTAAAATCTGGAGTTAAAACTTCAATGATCACGTCTCGATTTAGCTCTTTTACTGCCTTTATCACGTTAACAAAATGTTGTGCTCCTCCATCAACTAGATCATCTCTATCAACACTAGTTATCACAACGTAATCCAGGTTCATTTCCTTTACTGCTTCTGCTACTCTTTTGGGCTCTTCATCATCCAATGGTGAAGGTTTTCCTTTTAATACATAGCAAAATCTGCAACCCCTAGTACAAATGCTTCCCATGATCATAAATGTTGCTGTCCCAGATCCCCAGCATTCCATAATATTTGGACATAGAGCCTCTTCACATACAGTAGCAATACTTTTTGCCTTTACAATCCCGGCAACCTTTTTGAAGTTTTCGTTCTCGTAAACTGTAATTTTAACTTTTTTCTCCATTCTCTAAACCTCAATAAACGCTATAACTGACCCTGGCGATACCTTATCTCCTTCTTTTACCAGAACTTTAACTACCTTTCCATTGTACTGGGATAAAATCTTCAATATTGCCTTTTCAATTTCCACCTCAGCTATTACATCTCCTGCTTTAATCTCACTTCCCTCTTTTATATATAATGAGACTATTTCCCCTCCCCAATCTCTTCTTCTAGGCCATATATCTTCTGGGATCTTTAACTCAACTTGCACAAACTATAAATTAATAATGGAAAATAAAAGCATAATGAAGCTCAGAGTACTATTAACTGAATATCCTAATGACCCATATTTAAATGTTGCAATAGATGAAGCGCTCTTATTATCTAGTAAGGACCTTCCTATTTTAAGGATATGGAGGAATGACAAGAGCGTAATTTTAGGTAGATTATCGAGTATAAGTGACGAGGTTAATTTAGATGAAATTGAGAGATATAATGTAAAGTTGGTTAGGAGGGTAAGCGGTGGTGGATCAGTTTTTCACGATATGGGTAATGTAAATTATAGTATTATAGCACGTGGCCAAGGTGGTATAGATTACCTTTATGGTCATTTACTAAAAGGTACGATTAATGCGATAGAAAGTTTAGTGCATGGTAAAGTTGATGTTTATAACGAAACTGATATTGCATTTAAGGGTTACAAGATTTCTGGTAATTCTGGATATATAAACGATGATAAGTATCTTTTACATGGCACATTACTTGTCAAGTCTGATTTGTATTTATTACATAAGCTATTAATTATACCTCCTAAAAATTACGAAAAAAAGAAAAATATTAATATGATAAAGTATAAAGTTAGCAATCTTTCAACCTTAGTAAAAGATGATATAACTTACGATGAAGTAGTTAACTCTTTCATAAGTAGCTTTTCGTCGCTTCTATATTGTGATGATCATTTCCTTGATGACATGACTAACGAGGAATTGAATCTCACAATGAAACTGGTTAAAGAAAAATACTCAAAAAAGGAATTTATTTATAAGGGATTTGAGATTAAATGAACTAACTCATTTCTCACTGGAATATGGTTTTATTGTATAATGGAAGTTGATAACTGATACGTTAACATCTCAACTTCTTTGAAACTTCTGCAACTCTTTTACCTAGGAACTTCGCAATGACGATCTCATTTTCATCTAATTCTTTTTTATTTCCCAAGTGTGATGCTCCATATGGACTTCCTCCAGTAGTGGTACTTGAGACTTCCCTTATTCCATATCCTACTGGAACTATTATCATTCCATGATGATAAGCGTAATTCGCCATTGCCAATATTGTGCTTTCATGTCCTCCATGTATTGTCGATGCCTCAGTAAAGAATCCTACTGGTTTTCCATATAATGCACCTTTCATCCATAGTTCAGCAGTTTGGTCTAAAAACAATTTTAGTTGACCAGTCATATTCCCATATCTAGTTGGAGATCCCATTACGATTCCATCAGCCCATTCAAGATCCGATAATGTAGCCTCCGGTATATCCTTAACAGTATCAATAGGAATTCTGAACTTCTTAACTGTTTCCTCTGGGAGGTATTCCTTTACCCTAGCTAATTTGACTTCATTTGTAACCTCTTTAGCCCCTTCCGCTACATATTTAGCTAAATCTACGATTGAACCATAACCATAGAATAGGACAAGAATCTTAGGGCATTCCATACGATAAGAGTTTCATGATACCTAAAAAAGTCAACTAAACTAGAACAAAAAATTATAGGTTTAAGGAAAATTACTCAAAAAAGTTATTTGGAGATCTTTTGTCCTTTAATCTCTAAAATACCACCTATGATGCTCAGTATTGAAAGTATACATGGAGCAAATAAACCCACTATCCCTCCACTAACCATGTACTTCCAGTTGTTCTTATACACGCCATATATTGTAGTTAAAGAGCCGATGAGCCCTATTATTCCTAATCCTATCACTGCATCCCCAGTTATGAGTAATATCCTTATCAGATGATCAATTAGTGGTTCTCTTGTAATTATACTCACTAAACTAGCTATTAGGGCAATAATACCACCTATACCACTTAGTATTCTTCCTATCATTTTTTATCACCTAGATTTCTATAACACCGTTAATGGATAAAAATTTTACTCCATTCACCTATGTAATAACAGATCTTGTCCAGCAACTGTTAAATATTAAAAAATAATATCTCCACTTTTAGAAATATAAAGTTTACCCTAGAGAATAAGAAAGCTAAGTCCTTTAGTGCATTTAGAATGTAGAAGTCAGATTTCAGATAATTTAACATTTTAGTTAAAAAGTTCTACAAATAAACGTTATATCTAAATGTACATTTGTACACATAACATTTATAAGCCAGATAGATTATTCACTTTTAATTAGTTGAACTAGGCGAATAAATCCAAAAGATTTAATAAAATAATTATATTCTAAATAGTATAAATTCTATCCAATTATATCTTATCGTACTACAAAAGTATATACTTTAACACATATTGCTTATAGTTTACTTCATCTATAATTATATTTGGTGATTAAAATGGCTTTATTCGTAGACATGTTAACAAGTCAACTTATAGCTATGGCAGTCAGCTTCCTAGTATTAGCTTATGCATTAGTTAAGACTTATAGAGTTCACAGTACTGTAGTTGACTATAGGAATGCGATGAAGAGTGCCTATGTACCTCTCCTCGCATTAGGAAGCTTTATCGCAATTACCGGAATTTACGGCCTATTAGTATGGCCATTGATAGGTAGTTATAACATATTATTCTACGACTTATATCCAATCCTAGGAATAGGATTAATTAGCATTGCAGTGAGTGTAAAGAATGATTACAAGCTCGAAGTTTTAGGTTTCATGGGATTATTATATGGATTAGTTACAATATATTATGGAGTGATTGGCTATTTGAACAATATGACTCTGGAGCCAATCGCATTATTAGCGCTTTATGCCTTAACAGGGTTGTCCTCTATATTCTTTTATCCAGTTGCTGTATTTCTTGATAACGCTAAACTCAGTAAGGCATTCTTAATAATTGACGCAGTACTACTGATACTTGCTGCGCTTATAGCAGGATATATAGCTTTAGAGGCAGTACCTAGTCATCTGGTTGGATTCGCTAAATGGACTCCTTTTTTATAAATATATTTTCCTTTTTTATAAATATATTTTCCTTTTTTAAAGTAATCATCTTTTATTATTACGATTTTTATATTTTTACATCCTTAAAGAAGCTGTAGAAGAGAACAGTCGCAATGAGATATAGTGACCCTGTTATGAAAAACGGTATATTCAAGTTTCCAATGTAAAATAAATAACCTGTCAGATTAGGTCCTAAAGATCGGGGAATTGCATCAAGAAGCTGGAGCATACTATTTGCTCTACTTCTTTCCTCTTCTTTGACAACTTTGAAAACTAGGGTATTCATTAATGGGCCAGTTGAATTCATTAATACGTTTCTCATTACGTAGATTACTCCAGCCATAAGTAAGGAAGTGGAAAAGGGTATCATAAATAGGAGTGCTATTGCGGCTAAATGCGTTATTACTATCGCTCTTATCCTCCCTAATGCTTTCGCTAAAAAAGGGGAGGTTAAAGTACCAAATGCTAAAGTTATCTCGGATATCGCATATATTGGAGAAAGCGATGAGGCTGTAGCGTGAAATTTTAAGTTAAACCATAAAGATAGCATAGGTAACAAAACCCCTGCTCCTAATCCTATTATTGCCTCGGTAGAAAGTTTTCCCAACATCTTAAAGGAAGAAATCTTAAGTGTCACTCTTTTTGTTCCTTTATAGTTTTCCTTAACAGGAATTAGTAGTAATACCGATAAGAATGTCAATATTGCATCGACTATTATAATACTTCTATAATTTAGTGCTATTGGCATTAAGGAACCAATTACTGAAAATATTGTATTTAAGGATGATCTGTAAGCCATTTCCTTATCTAAATCTTCACTTTTCTCAGCTAGTATTGAGGAGATTAGACCATAACCTTGATTTGTAAAAAGATATGCATAAGGTGTTATTAGGAGTAGAAGGAAGGAAACTCCTTCAATACCTCTAGATAGGTAGACGAATCTCTTCCTACCGTAAGCGTCTCCCAATACTGCCCAGAATAAGGACAATAACGTATTAACTATTATAGCACTTCCCAATATTGCTCCTATTGTTAAAGCATTTAGACCAAGCGATTTCAGATATAATGCAATTATTACAGTGTTTGCTCCCCAAACTATTCCTCCTACGGAAGAAGCTAATACCAATAAAAAATTCTCTATCTTCACACTTATGATAGACACTTATGTTCTTAAAAAGTTGTTAGAAATATAAGTATCATCATCTATCAAAACAAAATATATTAAAGAATGACTTATTAGTTAAGAGATTAGCTGTAATATTTAAATAGACACTTATAAAGTATAAATATATGCAAGGAGAAAGAGTTGTAATTTTAGGAGGAGGATTTGCTGGAATTTCAGCTAAGTTGACATATCCAAGTGCGATACTCGTTGACGAGAAGGACTTCATGGTTGTTACTCCAAGGTTAGTAGAAGTTGTAGAGAATAACCTTCCTCTATCTCACGCCTTAATTCCTAGGAAAGTTGACATTAAGGCTAAGGTTTTAAGTATCGATTTTAAGGAGAAGAAAGTAGTAACGACTGAAGGTGAAATCAAGTTCGATAAGCTAATAATTGCGTTGGGTTATGAGCAAGATTTAAGCAGGATAAAGGGGGCTGAAAAGTACGGTATAGGTTTCACTGTAGAAAATGTGGAAAAGATTAAATCATTTAAAGAAGGTTCAATAGTTACAATTCTTGGAGGAGGAGCACTTGGCGTTGAGTTAGCTGGAGCGTTAAGGAAAAGGGGTTTTACTGTAAACTTAGTAGAGGCAGAGAACAGATTAGTACCTTATCTGATTCCAGATCTCTCTAATGAGATTCAAAAAATTTTAGAAAGGCTAGACGTTAATGTAATTTTAAGAGCTAAGGTAGAGGAAGTTAAGGAAAATGTGGTAATTACTACGCAAGGAAGAATAAGGAGTGATTATATAATCTTTTCTGCTGGTTTTTCTGGCCCCAAAATAATAAAGGAAATTGGATTATCAAATAAAAACAACAGGATGTTAGTTGACAAATTCCTCAGATCAGTGGATTACGATTTCGTTTATGGCGCTGGTGATTGTGCCAACTTCAAGGACGGGTTTATTCCACAATCTGCACAAGTTTCCTTACAAGCTGGTGAGATTGCTATGAATAATGCAATAAAGGATGAGAAAGTCGAGTTTAAACCAGTACAGAGGGCTATAGTATTTAAGATTGGTGAAGATTACATCGGTTTGGTAAAGAATACCATAATAAGCGGTCCAATTGCTGCACTCATTAAATCCTTCGCTATTGGTTCCTTAGAGAGTAAAGTTAAGAAAGTGAACAGATTCGTTCTAGCTATGTGAATTAGCTTATCCTTTAACTTTATAGGAGTTAAGGGGACTTTCGCCCCATAACGTTAAACTTCCTAATTCTTATTCAAGATATTCTCCTCACCACAAACGACAAATCTGAACCTCACTTCTTCTCCCTCTTTGTGCCTCTTACTATTTGTTGCATAGCCCCCGTCAAACTTCTCGTCTTAAATCTTTTTCACAATTTATTAAATTCTTTATACTATAATTAGCTATATTTCCTCTATAGATTCAATATTGGATAAATAGTATTATTTTTTATGGAATAATTTCGAGTGCATCAGTAAGAACAAAGTAGTTCAGTCTATCTAGTTCTCTATTTCAACGTGACCTTAAAGCATTTTCCAAATAAAAAATATGAAGGGACAATGCTATATATCATTTATAGGAGAGGTATAATTTGAGGAGAATTGAAAGAAGAGCTACTCCCTCTCTATATTGCCCCTAGTTTCATGTGAGATAATGCTTACTGAGATTATCACTGCACTAAGAATGAGCATAGCTATCATTTCTACAAGTGGGAATAACGTTATTGAAGTAAAATAAAGGATAGTTGTGAGAAGTAAAGGGATGAAATTTCCAACCAAGAACCCTATATTCCAGCTTAAAGATACCCCAGTGCTTCTGATCTTAGTAGGGAAGTTCTCATTTACGTAAGTCATTATTCCCCCACCTCCAAATACAGAGACGAAGCCCAGAATTGAAACAAAAATTGGAATTAACGATCTTGAAGATAGAGGCATTAGTATGAAAACGGGTGAAAGCAATATTCCCAAAATCCCACCTATGATTGATATTTTCTTTCTGCCAATTCTTTCACTTAACTCACCTCCTATAAATGCCGAGATGATCGCTATTACACTATATATCAAGGACATGTATCCTATTTCAACCTTTGATAAGTGATTAACGGCATAAAGAAAGTTAGGTAACATGACGTTAACTAATGCGTTCATTGAAGCCCAAAGGGCAGTTAATGTTGATGCCAAAATAAATTGTCTCTTGTACGAGGAGATTAGCACTTTAGCTGGTGATTTCACTCTCTCCTTATTCCTCCTAAACCTTAAGGATTCAGGCATCAAGAAGCCAAAGGGTAATATAAGAAGAGAGGTTAAGAACATTATTCTCCATCCTATTTCAGTATAGTTAGAACTACCTATTACGGTAATTATTATGAAAAATATTACCGATGCCAAGAGGTAAGCTGAACCGCCAACTGCAAATCCAGATCCTCCAAACCAACCTCTATGCTTTTCTGGTAAATCCTCAACACCTACTACAGTAATTCCAGCTGATAGTCCTCCCGTAAAGAAACCTTGTATCATATATAATACTATTAACAATAAGGGGGAGGGATCTGGTATTAGTGCTATTGCAACTAAAGGCAAGGCTGAACCTAAACTGGATATTCTAGTAACTAATTTCCTGCCGTATTTATCGCTTATTGGTCCCAATACGTAAGCTCCTGGTACTCTCATTATTACATCAACTAGTAGTAAGCCGTAAACCCCTAATAGTGAGAGTACGTATGAACCTTTAAATAACGTTTGAGAGATGTATGGTGAGTTAAATACTAACAATATTGAGTAATTATATACCAGAAACGTATAACTCATGAAATTTAGGAATATTAACTTAATTTCCCTGCTTGATAGTGAGCTCATCTCGTTTAAAATTTAACATTTAGATAAAAATAATATCGGTCTTCCCTCAGACAATATAATCTCTTGAGAATACTCGTGTACTCGCCATTTGAAATACTATATTTAGCAATTGTAATAGACTCCCTCTCCTACACAATAGGTGCACTACTTTACGGCTCACCAATTCCAGTTAGAGGAGTCAAAGAGATGGGTCATAAAATGATCGTTAACTCGATTTACGTAGCAGTATTAGCTAACGGTTTTGGTCTAATCCTTTCCATACTATCCCAACTACAAAACATATTAGGAGTAAATTGGAATATCTTTTACTTAGACATAGGTCTCCTCCAAATCCAAACCGGAGTAGCAATTAATATGGGAAAATTTCTATACAGTATTATTGTGATAATACTCAATTATTTTAAGGTACCTAGCCAATTCTACTCTTTAGTAACTCCACTTTTACAATATATTTCATTTCTAACAGATATACTCATTTTACTAAACTTTTACATGGACATAGGTCTTTTCATTCAATCATCATATATGGTGCTAATTGCAATTGGAATACTATTGATGGCTCTCCCATTTCAGATGGGGAGGGGAATTGGAAGCATGATAATAGCCTTTACCATAGTGTTTTACATCGGACTCCCCCTTTTACCAATACTGATATCCAATAGTTCCCCTCTCCAAAACCAAAACTTTGTCTTACAAGACATAGCGTTACAAACTGAGGAGTTCTACGCACAAATTCCAGCTCTATTTTACTCCTTCATCTTAATTCCATTAACGTACATGGGAGTATTGGTGGGATTTTCATTCATTTTACAGAGTTTCCTAGGCGGTTATATTGGAAAATTACCTATCCCAGTTGAAATTTGATGAAAAATCTATATAAACAAGTTAATTACCTTTTATTTGTATGTTATTACAACCAAAAGACGAAGAAGAGAAATTAATCCTTTCAACAGTTGACCAATTAATGGTAAAGTACGACGAGAGGTATTGGTTAGATAAAGATCAAAAGAGGGAATTCCCACTAGACTTTCTCAACGACTTCATGAAATTGGGATTAGGGTCAATTTTGATACCAGAAGAGTACGGCGGTATAGGGAAAGGAGTTAGACTAGCTTCCTTAATCCTTTATAACATCAACTTGAAGGGTGGCAATTCATATTTTGTACATGGACATTATTATAACACTGCCTTACTATCAAAACATAGTGGTAAGAGGATAAGAGAAAAGTACTTCAAGGATCTTGCAAATGGTGCTAAAGTACTATCATTAGCTTTAACTGAGCCAGAAGTTGGGTCGGATACGACGAAAATTAAGACAGTTGCTGAAAAAGTTGGGAATAGTTTCTTCATAAAGGGTCACAAGATATTCATTTCTAGGTTAAAGTACACTGACTTTATGATAGTAGTAGCAAGAACGACACCCTATGAAAAAGTTGAAAAGAAGACAGATGGGATAACCTTGTTTTTAGTTGATCTAAGAGAGGGAAGGGATGGAATTGAGATGAGGGAAATAAAGACCATGTCAAACACCAATGCTTATGAAGTGTTTATAGATGGTCTCAAAGTGCCAGAGGATAACGTTATAGGAGAGGTCGGAAAGGGTTTCTACTATTTACTTGACCTATTAAATGCGGAAAGGTTTATGATAGCAGCTGAAATGATCGGCAATGCGGAGTGGTTCATAAACAAAGCAGTTGAATACGCCAAGAACAGAGTCGTCTTCGACAAACAAATAGGTAGTTTTCAAGGTGTTCAATTTCCAATAGCTGAGGTATATGCTAAGTTGGTATCCCTCTCATCTTATTTTAATGAAGGTTTAAGAGTAATAGAAGAGGGGAAAGATACAAAAACTATTGGAAGTTACGCAAATATATCCAAATACTTAGCTACTGAGATAGCTTGGGAAGCTGGAAATGTCGCAATGGACGTTTACGGAGGTTATGGGTATGCTGTGGAAACTGGAATAGAGAGAAAACTTAGAGAGACTAGGTTATATAAGGTAGCCCCGATATCGCAAAACTTAATCCTAGCTTACATTGCTCATCACATTTTAGGACTTCCTAAATCATATTAACATTATTATCCCTTTTTCAGCTAACCTATTTACGTCCTCTTCTGAGTACCCTAATTCTAGCAAAACCTCTTTAGTATGTTCGCCAAGTTTAGGCGCTTTACTCCTATTTGACGTTATGTTTACTGGAAAGTTAACATACTTTACACCATCACTCTCATAAACTAACCTATTTCCATATCTTTTAAACGCCTCTTCAAGGTTTAATATTGGGGCAACTGGTACATCAGCCTTACCTAACAACTCAACCCAATACTCTCTAGTATTTTTCTCGAAAACTCCTTCCAATTCATTTATTATATAATCTCTATTTTCAATTCTCTTCTGCAAAGTGTCGAATTTACATAAGTCCTCTCTATTTAACGCCTTGCAAAGTCTTAAATACTGCTCATCATTAAACACTGCAACGTAAATATAACCATCAACAACCTTAAACGCTTGATATGGTACTAGATACCTATGTGCAGAACCCATCCTTTTAGGCACTTTCCCAGTATTCAAATACATGTAAGCGTCCTCTAGGGTTAAATAAAACTGAGTATAAATCATTGGAACGTCAATAAAGGCCGGTCCTCCTTTATTTAAAGCCCATAATACCATTACAGTGGCAAGTAACCCAGTAGTAATATCTGAAATTGAAGTTGCGAATTTTACCGGATTTTCCTCACCAGTCATGTCCATTAAACCACTTAGTGCTAGTATTATAGTATCGTAAGCTGGCCTATCTGCCTCTTCAGTGAAATTACCGAATCCCGTTATTGAACAGTAAATTATTTTAGAGTTAATCCTCTTCACACTCTCGTAGTCTACGCCAAGCTTCCTTAGTGCTGAAGGTCTATAATTAGTCACTATAACGTCTGCAGTTTTAACCAATTTCTTAAAGATCTCATAACCCTCCTCACTCTTCAAGTTAATTACAACACTCTTTTTACCTCTATTCGTACTCGCAAAATAGATACTAATTCCATTAATCTCAGGCTTAACTCTTCTCCTATCATCACCGAAAGGTGGTGGTTCAACCTTAATAACTTCCATACCTAAATCAGCTAGGATCTCACCTACTAATGGTGCTGATATGTTACTTCCCAGTTCGATAACCCTAACTTTTTCCATATTTTACGTTAGAAAGTAGAAGATAAATAAGATTATTTGCATGAAATTTCGAACATCTACCCTTTGGAAAGTTTATTAGTTTATTTAATTTATAATCACTTATGAGCATAGCTGGAAGAATAGAAAGACTACCCTGGACGTCTTTTCATACGAAACTCTTAGGATTGTTAACGCTAGGAGAGTTCTTCGAACTCTACGATCTATTCACTGGTGGTTTCGTAGCATCACAAGTTGCATCGTTTTTTAAAGTTCCATCAGCAACTGGAATTTACTACACTGTCGCAATCTTCTTTCTAGGAGCATTTGTAGGTGCAATAATATTCAATTATATAGGAGATTCAATAGGTAGACGAACAGCTCTGATTATTAATATGGCAATTACTTCAGTGGCGTTTGCTGTTGATACCATTTTCCCCCAATATTTTGACCTATGGATTGCTGAGATTCATAGCGGGAATGGGTGTTGGACCAGAGGCAATATTAGTTTTAGATGTTTTAATAACGGAGTTCTTTCCGTCAGCCATAAGAGGTAGGGCTTTAGCTATAGGTTACACTGCAGCGTGGACAGCACCTATAGTTGTCGCAGTTTTAGCTTACTTTTTATTACCTCATAAATACCTTCTATACGGTTGGCAATGGTTATTCATAATAGGAGGCTTAGGGATACTTACAATACTTCCATTTAGGTTCCTAATACCGGAATCCCCTAGATGGCTAGAAAGTAAGGGAAGAGTGGAAGAAGCTGATAAAATAGTTAAAAGGATAGAGGAGATTGCGATTAAGGAAAAGGGCCAATTAGGAGAACCATTACAAGTTCAAGTTATAACTTCGCAAAGGGTTAAGATATCTGAACTATTCTCGCCTTTGTATAGGAGGAGGACGGTGATGCTCTGGATATTTGAGTTCTTACAAGCTGGGGTATATTACGGTTTCGCATCACTGGCTCCATCAGTGCTATTTGCGAAGGGTTTCACATTAGTACATACTCTACAATACACTATGATAATCTATACTTCATATTTTATTAGTTCTTTAGCATCAATATTTATCATAGATAGTCAAAAGTTTGACAGAAAATGGCAGGTAAGTATAGTAATGCTATTAATGGGATTGGTAGGGTTAGCTTTCGGATTCTCCTCCTCTCCTCTGGAGGCAGTAGTATCTGGTTTCGCGTTCGGTTTTTTATCGAACATATTCTCCAACGCTTTCCATCAATACGGGGCTGAACTTTATCCAACCAGAGTAAGAGCTTTTGCAGATGGTGTACAATACTCCTTAAGTAGGTTAGGAAATTACATTTGGTTAACTATATTACCAATAGTACTATATAGTAATGGACCAGTTGCAATGTACACTATAGTGTTCATTATGGCTCTTATAGTGACCCTAGATGTAGCAATCTTAGGGCCTAAAGCGTCAAAGATTGAACTTGAAGAGTTATCAAAATAACAAGATGTAGGTTTTTAAAAAATTATATTAGAACATAAGTGTTGTAACCTTGTTCTGGTATATAGTAGATTGATGGATATTCACTACTTCCACTAGGCCAATACCATAGTATCCCTGGAATTGTTGAGGGTGGTGGATAGCTTGGATACACAAAATACCAGTAACCTATTGCATATAGTTCATTATTCGAATGAGCTATTGTCCAATTATAATTAAGCGTATTATTATATAATGGCCCGTTTTTATACATTGTAGTTGAAACGTTATAAAAACATTGCTGAGCAGTAGGATTATTACTCTGCAGTGTTACAAGATAAGCTTGAGACATAGTAATGGCTGTGATTGTAGATCCAAACTTCACTATTGCTACGTATCCATTAGTTTCCGTCATAGTTGATAATATTGTAGTATTAAGCCATTTTTGAGTACTTAAGTTATAAATTGTAAAATTAACACTATTGGGAGATTGCGGTTCGCTTCCTAAGCTAAAGTTAAGGAAATACCAATTACCTTGATAAAGCGTTAACAGATAAGTTTTGCCTGTAAACAAATTACTGGACAAATCGTAGATTCCGACATATAGTTTATTCCCTACAATCCAGGCTAAAATAGAGAGATTCTTATTGTTGTTACCATTACTACTACCAGTAGGTGTAATGGTAACATTCATAAGGTAAGCTTTAGCAGACGCATTAGAAATAAGTCTAAACCATAATCCAAAACTTAACCCAGTCTGGCTCGTTAATACGTGGGGAGCTGGATTATTAGCATTTTTAGAATTACCAACATAGTTACCACTTCCCGTCAGTACATATACTCCGATCCCTGCATTTGACGGGTTTAGGTAAGTGTAATCTAGTCTATACCACTTTCCTTGATAATAATACAGTATCCACAATATAATTATTTGCCCACTCTTAACATTGGCTGACAATATATAACTTCGATTTGAAGTCAAATTATACGCATAAACACCACTAACGTTGCCAATTAACTGACTCTGTTGAGGTAAATACACATTACCGCTAAATGGAAACTTAGTATTTAATGGAATATATCCCTTAGTACTAGAAAACAGTATAGTTGCGTTTTGACTACTACTAGGAAGAGTGTAAAATGAGTTTAATTGGGGTGAAGCAACGAAAGGTATAACAGTTACATACTTAGTAGGTGAATTAACCCAGACTAGGTAACTAACATTGAAGTAAGTATAGTTAGGTGGTAGTCCCTTAAACGTAACCTGTGAAACAACTACTTGAACTAGTTTAGAAATACCTATTACGTTTTCCTCTTGTAAGAAAGCAAGACCTTGAACTGAAAAGAATGCTGAGTAAATTGCAAAAGCAGAAAGTGCAATCAGCACTGTAGCGATTATTAACAACAAATTCGTGATAACATTAGGCATATATAGAATACTTAGCGAGGATTTATATATAACTTTTTCTTAATACAGAATAGAGATGCCTTCAGAGGTAACAGAAGAGTTCATTATAATTGTTGCAGTTGTGCTAATAGGATTAGTCTTATTCGGTTTTACAATGACGTATTTTCTCCCTCACGAAATATTTAGCCTAGCCCAACAACAAGCTAGCTCAATTTCCTCGTCAACAACAATATCCGTTGGACCATTAATATCTAATTCAGTTAATGCGAGCACTGTAATTGAGGTTTATAACCCAGCATTATCTGGAAACGTTACGCTAATAGTATTCCCAGAACCTTCATATTTACAGCAAGACGTAGGGCTAGTAACCCCACAGTCATCTCCACAGTTTTTTGTATATTCATCAAACGGCAAATTAGCTAAAAGTCTTTCAATAAATATACCAATATACGATGTAAGTGGTAAAATAGTTTACGGCTCTCAAATAACTGCTTATACTGTACCCTTCAATACCCCAGTCACGGTAGTAGTAAATGGAGTAAATGGGAATAACTATATATTAATAGTTTGGGTATTATATAATTCAAACGGTTATTGGTTTAGAATAGGATATACTTTCACGGGGGCGCCTTCAACATGAGGAAAGCCTTATCTTCTGCAATTTTCTTGATAATAACACTTATAATTCTTCTCTCCGTGTTAATACCAGCACTCCTAATATTTAACTCAACTCCTATCTATTCGAGTCAAGGGCAAATTGCAAGTACTGGTTATCAACAACTTCAGAAGAATGAACAAAACCAAGTATTTAGAGGAAATCCCAACATATACTACAATTCCTCCTTAACACCTTATATTGAATTTCTATATGGTTCGATTCCATATCCTCTTAACATAACTCAAATTTATTACTTCAACGGTACTACCTGGGTTCCCACTCTTAAACAACCGATTGTAGTAGCTGGGAATCAGAATATTTACTTACCATCATCAGCGTTTAACAATCCTATCTTAATAGTGTCTTCTCAAGCTAATTTCTACTTCCTAAACCCAAATACCTCAGTGACTACAGTAACAATCAGTGGCCCAGCAGGGAAAGTACCAGTATATGTTACTGCATTTGTTATTAATGGAAGTAAGATAATACCAGTAAGTATCCAAGTAGTTTTAGGAGCTAATCCGCCTTTACTAACCCCGCAAGTCTATTACCTTAATCCAGGTACGTATTCGATTAGTGATAAAAATGGTTCTACCATATTCTTGCAAGGTTATGGTTTGACCGCTACATTCCAAAACTGGACATTGGTAGGGTATGGGAACTTAAATTCACCCTCTAAACTTTCTACCACTTTTACCGTAACTGGACCTCTAGTTTTAACTGCAATATATAAAGCACAGTTACAGAAATTCAACGTATTAATAAATACTAATGGTTTACCACTAGGAAGCACTATAACTCTGAATAATAACCAAGTTACCCTAACCTCACTTAATAAGACAATACCAGTGTTAATAGATAACAAACAATACTATATAGGTTCTAACGGATTACAATTACAATTGACTTATGGATACCACGTAATACAATTTCCGTCTTACTATAATATAACATTCAACTATACCTCGACCTCAAGCAACTATATATCTGCTTATAACGCAATGCCAATTAAGAATGGTGTATCCATGCAGAATAATCAAGTAGTAACAATACAAGGTGGTCAAATAAATTGCTATCAGCTTACTGGATTATCATCATCTACTAGTAAGATAAGTGTAATAAACTCCTATACAGTATTTGTTAATGGGAGTGGAGAAATAACAGCCAGCTATAGAAGCTATTCGACATACTATTTAGTTATCGCAATGAATTATTTCGAATTTCCATCAGGAGTATGGGCTACATACAACAATACTCCAGTTAATGGAAGTATAGCAGGCCAGTTATTACAAGTTCAAATAGGGGGAACTAATCAGCAAATAGTATTAGGTAATCCTCAGAATTACATTCCAGAGAAAATTTACTTCAAAGCCGGTACAGAGTTAACTATTACATTAGATTATTTAATTGACATGAGTGGTAGTTTTACACTTACTATTCAATATTACCAGAATTACCAGATTGTTCACGCAAGCTATCTTCATTCTTATTATCCAATATATGTAACACTATACAATTTAACTACTAAATATGTTTATTTTCCTGAAGCTTCTCAAGGTAATTATGGGACAATAGGTATTAATTCACCAACTATATTGATAAACTATCAAGAGTGGAAATATTATGGAGAACCTTATACTGGAGGGGGTAATAGCAATGGATAAGAAGGGATTATCGAATGTCATTTCAATAATTATTTTAATTTTTATAGTATTGGTGGTTCTAGTTCCCATACTATATTATGTGCAATATTCGTCACAATATAACACTGTAACCCAGTCAATTGTAAACAACTACGTCTATTTGAAGAATCTTCAAATTTCACAAGTAACTACCGGTCACCCATCCCTTTATTATAATGGTAGTTCTATTTTCGTAACCTATTCGAATGGTACTTTTGTACCTCCTTCAAATTTAACCATAGTCTCCATCCTTTATCTTAATTCTAATGGAATATGGGTGAACGTGACATCAATTAAATATCCTTTAGTAATATCTCAAGGTCAACTCATAAATTTACCAAGTTATACTTCCGGTAAGCCTATAATTATAGTAACTTCTTTAGGTAACATATTCTTTCTACAACCTGGATCATCGATTGGACCATTTGCTACAGCAGGTAAAGGCGGAACTGAAATATTAGCGCAAATTTATACTAATAACGGTCCGTTATCAGTTTCAGCCAACGTTACATCTAATATTTATGGCTCATTTAAGAATTACACTACTCCAGTCGCTTTTGGTAACCAAACTGGTACTTTTATTGTGAAAGCCCCACAATACGTTTACTACCAAAACAGTAAGGGTCAAATAATTACTGGAGTATTTTATAATTGGATAAAATTGGGTCAAGCTACCCTTAATTCCACAACAAGCCAAGGAGTTAAAGTAACCTTGCAAGGTCAACCTCTTGTATTAATAGCCAATTACAGTATATTGACTACCACGGTTAACCTTCAAGTTAATACTAATGACCCTAACGTTCCGATTATCGTAAATATTGATGGTAGTAACTACACTGTTAAAGGAAGTAGCACTATCCAAGTTACTGCAGGATATATAAACATTACTATATACACCTTACAATTTAACGATACAACTCAGCAAAACATAGGTATAATTAAGTATTATATTTATTCAAACTCTACTTATAACAAAAACACTTATATTGCAAGATCGTTTATAATATTTGTACCTCCTTCTACGTCACAAACTCCTACAGTTTATATAAACTATAATAACATTTATAATTATTATCATGTATATATTAATGGATATAATTTACCTGGGAGCGTGTGTTTAATTTTAAATAATACAGTTTATAACTATAACTATAACCAAGGTTACTGGATTATTGGAGGAAAGTATAGTTTTGGTCCAACTGAAATATTTAATGGAGAATATACTTTTGGTGCTCAAACTGTAAAATTCAAATATTCTAATGGATCTACCTTTACTTATACATTTCCTAATATTCCGTCTTACGTTTTAATTAATCAGCCTATGACTATTAGTGTTTATTATGGCGAGACGATACAATGGTATCTTCTTTAAATTATAGAAAAAATTGAAAAACTGTTTGATTTTTTATATCTTAGTAAATTTAATCCAATACCATTAGCAAATGGTTTGTACTTATATGGTTATCTATCCGATCTACTTTGTAATATATTATCTGAAAATGGATAATTCAATCAAAAATTATGCAACATATATCTATTTAGTGATGGGCCTTTATGAAATATATTAGGTATGGACATAATGGTTTATTCACTTAATTCTATTAACACGATACGTCTTCAAGCTCATCCTCTCCTAGCCTTACTGTTGAAATGCAGAAGCAATCATTCTAATCTCGATCTACAGAAACAAATTGAAATTGTATAGGAGAGCTGAATTGCGTTATGTTTAAAATAGTAGCTGCTTGAAAATTACGTATGGTATATACGTTTAATTTTTCCAGTGTGAAATCTAAGGCACGTTTATATTATACACGCTGGGTGTATTTACGATTATTTAAATCTTTTTGAGGAGCATCTATGTAAGTATTTAAGGTTTAAGGGATTTGAGGTAAACTTACGTAAAGTACTATTTAAAAATATTCTTCTCATCATACGACAAGGTAATAAAATTGGTGTGAATACTGATTAAATACTGGGAACATTTTTATATCTCGTCACTAATATTATTTAGTGATGTTAATAGTGACGAATTTGATGAAGGATAGCTTAAGAGAGGAAGACAAATACAATTTATGGAATTTATCGGCTATGTCGTTTAATGGAGCTAATGTTTTATCTTCTCTCATTGTTTCACGTTTTCGTTTTAATTGGAACTACTATATTTCAGAATAATGGTGTTAACTTATGAGAAAAGCTCAGTCAGAATATATCGGTTTTATAATTGCTATAATAATAATAGTATTAATTTTGGTCCCCTTGTTTTATATACTTAGTAACTACTCTGTGCCTTCGGCTAAACAACTAGATTACGTTCAAGTTCTTAAGAATCAAATAAATGGGGGTGGAATTCTAATATTCTTCAATTCTACTTATCCAAAAAGTTCCTCAGGTTCGGTTTGGGCTAATTCTACTCTCATTGTACTAAAGGGTGGTGCTAATTTTACGCTAACTGGCGTCTATTACATGAAGGGTAGTGTTATCTATAATGTCACCTCTAAAGTAATACCCTTCATAATATCTAATGGACAAGCACAGCCCCTTAATAACGAGCATCTTCCACAGCCCTTAATTTACAATTTCTCATTACCGGGCTACGTATGGAACTACTCTATTGTTCTTCAAATCAGTGGTTATAATGTTACAGTGTTTGCTCAAGTTTACCCCAATGAGACTGCTTTCACTAGCTAGACCATTTTGTCCCTCTTTTCCTTACCATAAATACTCTATCAAACTCTATGAGTTTCTCTCCTTTTTGATTATATCCATAAGTCCTTATCTTGACTATTCCGAAATCCGGTCTACTTTTAGATTCCCTAACTTCAATGACCTCAGCCTCAGCGTAAATAGTGTCACCGGAAAATACTGGGTGTAAAAACTTTACGTTCTCTATTCCCAGCATAAATCCATTTTGGCTTGTTTGCTCAACTAATAGTCCAGCTACGATTGAGAGTGTTAGGAAGCCATTCACAACTAGTCTACCGTTAAAAGGTTCACCAGGGAAGTACTTTTCTGTATAGTCCTTGTTAAAGTGAATTTGGTTAGAATTATTTGTTAAAAGTGTAAACCAAATATTATCAACGTCTGTTATTGTTCTCCCAACTTTGCTTTTGAACTTTTGACCAACTTTGAAATCCTCAAAGAATGGTCCACTCTCTTCTTGGCTCATAATTATAAGAATCGGTTTAAGCTTTTAAGTATTTTAGGGAAGAGATGATCTTACATAGAGAATTCCTAGCTGTGAATGCAATGGAGGCATAATATATGAATTTATAACTCTTTCTCTCCTTACATTTAGTTAATTTCTTGAGTATTTTTTACGTTTAACTACTATATTTTCAATTAATGGGAAGATATACAGTTTCTGTTTGTGAAGCCTTTTAGCCTTTTGCAAAAATTCATGAAGTCCACAAAGTAACGTTCATAACAACTCTCTTAAATATCAGCGAAAATTTAACAACTCCACAAAGCACGGCTTCTTAGCATATCTTACTAATAAATGGTTATATAACAGCTCATAATATATAGAGTTATGGAAAGTGAGGTTAGAAAACTACTAGATAAGGCAGAAAAGCTAGTTGAGGAGTGTGTTAATTGTTCATCTGAGGATTGTGATGAGTGTGAAGAAGCGGAAAGGCTTCTTGACGAAATAAGGGAGAAGGTTCAATCAATACAAGATAAAAAGGTTGCTAGGAGGCTAACAGTAGTTTTAGACGATCTGGAGAATAAGTTAGAGAACAAGTTGGGTTGATTTACGGTAATATATCCATAGTGAGGAACGGGTTTTTTATTTTCTCATATCCCAACACTGTAAATGGACCGTGACCGGGATAGACTATTATTTCATCTTGTAATTTCTTTAATCTCTCTAAACTTTCTCTCAATAATTTCTCAGATCCACCTAAGTCTGTTCTACCAACTGTTCCGTAAAATAGCGTATCACCCGTAAAGATATATCCATTAGCTATGATACAAATACTCCCCATTGTGTGTCCTGGGGTTTCAATAATTTTTAACTTTTCTCCTCCTAGTTCTATTTCATCTCCCTCCTTTACGTAACCATCTGGTTTTACCACATCTGAAATTGATAGGTTAAGGAATGATTGGGCCATACTGCTTGCTCTCTTTAACAAGCCTAGGTCCTTTTCGTTAATTAGAAAAACTGAGGAAGGGAACTCGCTTTTCATTTGGTTTACTCCCATGACGTGGTCGAAGTGGCCATGTGTTGCTATAACATACTTTATGTTAATCTTCTCTTTTCTTACAGTTTGTATTAGTTCACTCATATCTCCTCCAGGATCTATTACTACCCCTTCCTTTTCGGCTATTATTAGGTAAGAGTTTGTTGCAAGTGGTCCAGTAATGAAATTTTTAACAATCATTATATATAATCTTACACACGTTAGGATAAAAACTTATTATATGAGGAGTTGATAATTCAATTTAATGATAGACGAAGATCAGCTCAATTTCATTAAAAAGAACTTAATGAAGTATTTAATGGAAGATTACCTCCCATTTCCAGTGAATAAAAGTGTTTGCCACGAATGGGCTAATGGTTTAAATATAAGGAAAGGAGGTGCTACAATAATTTACACTGGCTGTTCTTATCAATTAGCTGAGTTAGGAAAGAAATTTGACGAAGTTTTGCCTACTTTATCTAAGTTTAAAGGTGTGGAAAAGTTTTCGTCATTTCTAAAGGTCTTCTATAAGCCTAAGGATACGCGTTCGTATAAGATATTGAGGAATATCGCTTCAATCCTAAAGTCCAGCAATGTTGATTTCGGTTATTTATATGAGGATGAGCCCTATAGTGGAACAATCCTATTGGAAATGGGCATGATGGATGAATTCAAGGAATATGCTAAGAAATTAGTTCAACTTTTTGATTCTTACGGCGTGAAGAGAATAATAACTGTAGATCCTCATACTCACTATACGCTCTATAGGATAAAGGAAATGAACTCTTCATCATGGAATGTGGAAATTGTAAACTACTTCGAACTCATTAAAAACGTCAAGGTAAAGGGGGAGGGGACTTTTGTATTTCACGATTCATGTCTTTATTCGAGGTTTCTAGGGATGAGGAATTCCATTAGAGAAGTGATTAAAAACAGTGGAATAGTATTGAAGGAGGATGAGATGGTGACTGGTAAGGAGACATCAATGTGTTGTGGAGGTCCTTTGGCTCCAATAAATAAGGAGATTAGTGATAAGATAGCGAGGAATAGGGCTGAGGCTTTAAAAAGTGTTCACAACAAGGTTCTCTTAGCTTGTCCATTCTGTTACGCTAATCTTTCTCCTTATGTGGAAGCTTATGATTTCGCAGAGGTGGTAAGTGGTGAGTGATTGGGATATTGCAATAAAGAGGGGTGTAGAGCATAACGTTCCTAGGGTATTTAAGGTATTGAGAGAACATCCATATTTAGAGGATCTAGCTAGGAAGGTTAGAGAGGGAAAATTAGAGGTTCTTAGTAATCTAGATTATTACATAGAGATGACCATGAAGTCAGTGGAGAGGATTGGGGGTAAGGCGTATTTTGCGGAAAACGCTGAACAGGCTAGGGAAATTGTCGGTAAAATTGTAGGTAGTGGCAAGAGGGTGGTTATGGGAAAGTCAATGGTTGCGTATGAGACGGGAATTAGGAAGTATTTACAGTCAATAGGAAATGAGGTTTGGGAGACTGACTTAGGTGAATTGCTTATACAATTAGCTGACGAGCCTCCATCACATATAATTGCCCCCGCTGTACATATGACTAGGGAGAGAATAAGGGAGTTACTAAAGGAGAAATTGGGAGTAGATCCAGGGGATAAACATGAGGATATTGTTAAAGTTGCTAGGGAATTCTTGAGACAAAAGTTCTTGACAGCTGATATAGGAATTACTGGGGCTAATGCAGTAGCTGCAGATGCAGGGTCTATTGTTTTAGTGGAGAATGAGGGTAATATAAGGATGAGTAGTGTAGTTCCTCCAGTCCACATATCAATTACTGGCGTGGAGAAGATTTTACCAAATTTAGAGTATGCAATTTACGAAGCCTTAGTTCAGGCAGCTTATGCTGGTCTATATCCTCCAACTTACATAAACGTTACTTCTGGACCTTCATCAACTGGTGATGTTGAGCAAAAGAGGGTATCTCCAGCTCATGGCCCAAAGGAGTTTCACTTAATTTTAGTTGATAATGGTAGAAGAAAGGCTAATGAGGATCCAGTATTGAGGGAAGCGTTACTTTGTATAAGATGTGGCAGATGTCATTTTCATTGTCCAGTTTATAGGGCTTTAGATGGTAAATGGGGCGATCCTCCCTATTCTGGCCCAATGGGTGCAATGTGGAGTGGTGTAGTTTATAACGATTATAAGCCGGCTTTGCTTTGCTCTCATGCTGGTAACTGTAGGGAAGTATGTCCTATGAAAATAAATATTCCTAAGGTATTAGAATATTTGAAAAGTAAGTACTTTATGATGAAGGCTGGGACAAGGGAAAGGTGACGAGGTAAAAAGTTATCTTGCTGATTATTCTTGTGACACTATAGTTCCTCTTATTTTTATATCCCTTGTCATGCTCCCTATTATAACCATCATTAAACCGGCTACTGATGCTATAAAGAACGTGAGTTGGAATGCGTAATCGGATGGAAGTTGAACTGGTAAAAACGTTTCTTGTCCATTTATCGTCATTGGATATACTAAATATTGATAGTAAGTTGATAATAGAGATCCAGCAATTGATGGTCCAAAAGCTCCCCCGATTAGTCTAAATACCGTATTCATTCCAGTCGCAATTCCTAATACTCTTCTTTCAACTGAAAATGTTAGGATGTTTATTAATACAACGTTAAGCATTGCAGCTCCTAACGTGGCTAAGGAGGAAAGTATTATTATTGTTGCAAGACTATTTGAGGATCCTCCTATTGCTAGTAAACCTAAAATGAAATAGAAGAACGATAAAATTATGGATGAAATTACTACTATGAATTTAGTACCAGTTCTCAGTATAAGTCTAGAGGATAATAGGGCTCCTATCATTTGCATTAATGATACGGGCCACATTAGTAGTCCAGTGGTGAGAATATCTAGGTTGAATCCTACTGGATTCGGAAGTTCAAGGAGATAAGTTATTGCTTGATATGCCATGAAGATACCAAACCCTGCTACAAACGCGGCTATATTCGCAGCTAATACGTTCTTTTCCCTTAACAAGTTTATTGAAATTAATGGAAATGGAGCCCTAATTTCGTATAATATAAATCCAAAGAAGAAGAATATTCCTATAAGTACTGTTGTTAAAAAGTCAAGGGATAACCAACCCCAAGTAGGAGCCTCTGAAAGTGCTATTGTCATTAATGCCAAAGAGAGTCCTAATATTAAAGCGCCTATGTAATCGATTTTAGTGTTTGGATTAGTGTACTTGCTTTCTCTAATTTCCCTAGATGTTAAATAAGTTAGTAATATTACAAACGGTATTATAAAGTGGTAATTATATTGCCATCCTAAATCTTGAGCTACTGTTGCAGCTATTGGCAAACTTATTGCTGAGCCTATACCGAACATTGCGCTTACAATACCTTGGGCTCTTGGGACTAAATGTGGAGGAAATTCTTCCCTTATTAGGCTAAACGCTAGTGGAAACATTCCTAATCCAATTCCTTGAATTGTTCTGAAAATTATAAACAATGTAAAGTTTGGTGCGAATCCATCGAATGTAACAGCAATTGTGTAGATTATCATTACGTAAACTAATATACGTTTCTTCCCGTAAATGTCACCTAGTTTTCCTACAATTGGATTTGAAATAACTCCACTAACTAGATATGCAGTTAAAACCCAACTTACAGTTGCCGTATTTACGTTGAAGTCGTTCGCAATTGTGGGTAAAGATGGTATTAGCATTGCTTCAGTGTACATTACTGCAATCGCTATTGGAGCTAGGATAAACAGTGCTCTGTAAGCGTATCTCAGATCGTAATTATCGGACATTAAGATATATCTTTTTGAGTAATTTATAAACTTTATTTCATTGGCTTTTAACTTTATGGAGTTAGAGTGGAAAGTCCTCTTCCATAACGGTAGACCCAAGATCACCCCCTTAAAAATAAATCTACAGTATTACTAAGCGTTTTCTCTAATTTAACTAAAAATACTCTATATTGAATATATTATTAGTAAGTGAGAGAATGGATAAAAGCCTGAAATCCTCCTTCTTCACGTTACTCTTGAACAAGGTGAAGAGGGAATAGAGGAGCATTGCCAATAAGAAGGTCAACGTGCGAAACGCGAACTTTGTCGAACTGGTGTACAGAGAGGACTTTTCAACTTTGTGAGGATGCCTTTCTCACACTAATAACTCTTAAACGAAATTGCATAAATTATAAGGGTCAAAAGATAAGAATGAGTTAAACTTTTAACTAGCGCTAAGTTAAACATTTATACTTACAATTTAACATTTACTCCGTGGAAAGACATAAAGTGAAGGTTTATAAAAAAGGAATAATAGTTATTCCTAAGGAAATAAGGGAAAAGCTTGGAATAAAAGAGGGAGATATAATAGAATTAGTCGTTAATGGAGATAAGATAAGTATAGAAAAGCCTTTGACACTTTTGGACCTTTTTGGAATAGACGGAGATGATGCTTTAGAAATTGCTAAGGAGATAGTTAAGGAAAGGAGGAAAGAAGTTGAGAGAGAAATACGTTCTTGATGCAGGACCTCTATCTTTATTATTTGCCGGAAGAAAAGAAATTAAAAAGTATTTTGAAGAAATTTATACTGGCAATGCGATAATCTATATGAGTGAAGTAAATTTAGCTGAATTTCTATATATTTATATTTTAAAGAAGGGAAAAGATGTTGCGTTAGCTAGACATAGATACATTAGAAATTCTCCAATTAAAGTAATATATCCCAATGAAAGAATAACTGAAAATGCTGCTTTATTGAAGAGTAAATATTCTTATTTATCACTAGCTGATGCATTTCTAATAGCTACAGCAAAGGAAGTCAAAGGGAAAGTTATTACTACTGACGAAGACATAGAAAAGACTAAAGAAGTTGAAACAATAAAAATTCCTTTAGATTAAAGTTGACTAATTGAATGTATTTGAGAGTATAACCATTAAACTACGAACTATATTTCTGCTTTAAACTACACTAAAATTATCTAAAATTGTATATGTATCTTTCCTTGTAATTGAATTTAGTGCACATCATATCGCATGAAATATTATAGTGGTGATAATTTTCTATTTCTTGTCAACTTCGACAACGTTATGAGCGTTATAGTGTAAAGTACTTTTATACATAAGATGAATCAATATTATGATGATTTGGATAGAAGACGAGAATGGAAATAGACATCAGTGTGATAGTAACGGAAATTGCGAAAACTTAGCAATAGTTAAGGTTAATGTGAAAGAGTATGATAATGACGGTAAAATATACAGCGTTGAGGCAAAGTCGTTTGTCAAACTATCTAAATTTCCCATTACATTTAAGCTTAACCTGAAGACTGATCAGATTCTCTCATTAACTACTCAACAAATTTATTCTGAGATATATGGAAAGGCCTTTGCGTACTACAATCAATTAGCAATTGACATCGAACCTGTGACTGAACCTCCCAAAGAGGTAAAGTATGAGACTAAAAGCCTCGATCATGAGAAGTACATAAGGACATATCCATGCTGGCTCTATCCTGTCATTAACAATATTCCAGAGTATACTGTTTTCACGTTGATTAAGAGCGGAAATTCATATCAAGCACTATTCACACTTTCCAATAATTACGTTACAGCATATCTTTTTGGAGACTCAGTTAGACTCTACACTGGTTTTAATACTGATGAAATTAAGAGGAGCTATTTCCTCTCTGTAGGTACTTCAGATAATCCATACAAGGCTATTGAGAACGCAATAAACATTGCGTCAAAAGAAACTTTTACTTTCAAATTGAGAAAGGAAAAGGGATTTCCTGACAAAGTGATGAATGGATTAGGATGGTGTAGTTGGAACGCATTTCTAACAAAAGATCTGAATGAGGAGAATCTGATTAAAGTTGTAAAGGGAATAATCGAAAGGGGGCTAAGGTTAAATTGGGTAGTAATAGATGATGGTTGGCAAGACCAAAATAACGATAGAGCGATAAGGAGTCTAAACCCAGATAATAAGAAGTTCCCAAATGGGTTTAAAAATACTGTAAGAGCGTTAAAGTTACTAGGTGTTAAATATGTTGGCTTATGGCATGCTATAAATGCACATTGGGGAGGGATGTCTCAAGAATTAATGAAATCGCTCAACGTTAATGGACATTTCACCAATTTTCTCAATAGTTATGTACCCCCTCCAGATCTTGAGAGTGCAATAAATTTCTATAAGGAGTTTGATGGAAACATCTTAAAGGATTTCGATCTTGTTAAGGTTGATAATCAATGGATAATTCACGCGATATATGATGGGTTTCCAATAGGTTTGGCTAGTAGAAACATTCAACTTGCTTTGCAATATTCAGTAGGTAAGGATGTTATAAACTGTATGTCGATGAATCCAGAAAATTATTGTAACTACTTTTATAGTAATGTGATGAGGAATTCTATTGATTACGTACCATTCTGGAAAGATGGTACAAAACTTCACATTATGTTCAATGCGTACAACTCCTTACTAACATCTCATATAGTTTATCCAGACTGCGACATGTTTATGTCTTATGACCCTTACGCAAAGGTTCACTTAGTTGCAAGGGTTTTTAGCGGAGGGCCAATTTATATTACGGATAGACATCCAGAAAAGACAAACATTGAATTGCTGAAAATGGCAGTCCTTCCAAATGGTGAAGTTATTAGAGTTGATGAGCCGGCTTTAGTAACTGAGGATTTATTGTTTAAAGATCCACTAAAGGAAAGGGTTTTGTTGAAGCTCAAAAGTAAGGTCAAAGAATATAACGCTATTGCTTTCTTTAATCTAAACAGTGAAGAGGTAGAGGAAGAATATAATAATTATGAGGATTATTACTATTATAAGGTATTTTCTGCGGAATTCGGAGTAGGTAACTTTAAGGTTAGGCTAAAAGAACTTGACACTGAAATTGTTATTACTTTTCCGAAAAGTAACAAAGTTATAGGTTTAAGAGAATACATTTTACCACCATTTACTGTGATAACGAGCAATAATGTAGTAATTCCTAAGGCAGATGGCACACTATTATATGTTAAAGACTCTAAGCTAAATGAAGTTAAGGTAAGGGAAGGAATTCCAGTTATTATAGAATAAGGAAGATTTTCTTTCCTTAATATAATTTCTATTCTAACTGAATAGATTATCTCTAACGCTTATGAGGGAGTTGACCCTTAAGGAGAGCATTCTCGTAAAATATCAAGGATTTTTTTCATTCTATCTTCTGCGCTTTCGTGATACCCTACTATACCCTTTTTAATAATACTTAAAGATGAGACAATTTTAGATTCGTTACTCAATGGTCTTATTTCATCGTCATCGTAAACGAATATTTCATCTTCACTATATGGTACATCGTAGAAATCGTGATATAATATTAATCCATTATTCTCTCTCATTATCTCGTTTATCTCACTTCTCTTCTTCTCTAGCGTTTCATAACATTTACCCGTTATATCCTTTTTGTATCTCTTAAAGCCCTTTCTGTAAACTATTGCGTCGAAGAATTCCTTCCCAGCCTCATTCAATTTAGAAATAATTAGAACGTCATTCAGCTTTAAGTAATTTTCAGGTATGATATTAGGTATAAGATTTTTTTGTATCAATTTAGCTATCGCGTGAGATAACACAGCGTTATATAATCCTACCACACTATGAAAATAAATTGTCTCATACATGTACATCCTAGCCAAGAGGAATTGTTCAACAACTGGTATAGCTTTTTTCAATACTGCTAACTTTCCATTAACGTAAATTAATGATCTCTTAATCCTTTCGATATCGAAGTTTCCGTATCCCACACCAGCGAAATAAGAATCCCTCAGCAAGTAATCTCCCCTATCTGCATCTAATGGACTTGAAATTATTTGTGAGGCTAAGCTTTCCTCTTTAGTCTTTGGAGTAGACGATATCACCCTTTGTACGAAATTCACAACATCATAATTCTTAGACAGTTTATCAAGATAATTACCCAAGTGATAGTCTATAACTCTATTCCCAAATATCACATGAGTTTTCTTTCCATAATATTCTACATCAATCCCATACACTTCCTTAGTTAAGGATAATGCGTTTTCAAAAGTGTGAGAAAAGGGTAGATGTCCTATGTCATGAAGTAAACCAGCTAAACCTACTAATTTCAAATACTCATCATTAACAAAATCTAAATCAGTGTATTGTTCAGAATTTATCTTAATGTACTTGGTAAGTTCCTTGGCTAAGTGCATTACTCCTAAACTATGTTCAAACCTAGTATGTCTCATTCCCGGATACACTAAGTAGGCTAATCCAGTTTGTGTAACGTATCTTAACCTCTGAAATATTTCAGTAGAAATAATTGATAATACAAAATCCTCAACCTCAATATAACCATGAATTGGATCTCTTATAATCTTCATTAAAAATAAATTCGCAAAAGTACTTATTAACTTCACTTAAACTTTACCTTGTTAGGATTCATGTTTATAAGTATAAAATGGCCTCTTACTATTATGATAAAAAATATCAGAACGTATAAGTTATGTTACGAAGGAATAAACGATGAAAAGGATGCTTTAGCAATTAAAGGTTTAGCAGAGCATCCCATGGAGATTGTAGTAACTGAAATCGAGACTTCCGATGGTTACGTAGGTTATGGTGAGTCATTAGCATATGGCTGTTCTGATGTAGTTCAAGTCATGATAGAGAAAGTATTGAAACCGTTGCTTCTTAAAGAAGATGAGGAACTCATAGAATACTTATGGGATAAAATGTATAAAGCTACTCTAAGGTTCGGAAGAAGAGGAATAGCCATAGCTGGAATTAGTGGAGTAGATACCGCCCTATGGGACATAATGGGAAAGAAGGCAAAGAAACCAATTTATAAGTTACTTGGGGGAAGTAAAACGAAAGTAAGGGCTTACATAACTGGCGGTTACTATTCGGAAAAGAAAGATCTTGAAAAACTTAAGGATGAGGAAGCGTACTACGTTAAAATGGGATTTAAGGGAATTAAGGTAAAAATCGGTGCGAAAAGTATGGAGGAAGATATCGAGAGGCTTAAGGTAATTAGGGAAGTAGTTGGAGAAGAAGTCAAAATAGCCGTTGACGCTAACAACGTTTATACATTTGAAGAAGCCTTAGAGATGGGAAGAAAATTAGAGAAGTTGGGTATCTGGTTCTTTGAAGAACCAATTCAAACTGATTATCTTGATTTAAGTGCAAGACTTGCAGAGGAGTTGGAAGTTCCAATTGCTGGTTACGAAACTGCTTATACCAGATGGGAATTTTACGAAATAATGAGAAAGAGAGCAGTCGATATTGTACAAACTGATGTAATGTGGACGGGTGGAATATCTGAAATGATGAAAATAGGTAATATGGCAAAGGTAATGGGATATCCGTTAATTCCACATTATTCAGCGGGAGGTATATCGCTTATTGGTAATTTGCATGTTGCAGCGGCATTAAATTCACCTTGGATAGAGATGCACCTAAGGAAAAATGACTTAAGAGACAAAATATTCAAGGAAAGCATAGAAATTGACAATGGCCACCTTGTCGTTCCCGATAGACCGGGATTAGGTTATACGATTAGAGAGGGAGTTTTGGAAGAGTACAAATGCAAGTCATGAATTATTTTTTATCCCAATAATTAGAACTTTCTATCATGGAGAGAATAGGAGATTTACTTTCTAACCTTCCTACGGATTATGCTAAGGCATTAATTCAAATACTAACTGCTGATAATTGGAATAGACTAGATAGAGACGTTAACTTCTATCAGTTAGGTTTGGGTATAGGAAAAGTTGCAAATAGAATTAATAAGGAGACACTAAAGGTGCTCGTTAAGTCCTGTGAATATTATCAAAGCTTATGTAGAGGAATAGCGAGAGGAATGGATGGAATCGAATTAGACAAGGATTTAGTACTATATTTAGGAAATTTGAGCCCAATTATGGCAATGGAATTATTAGCGAATCTAGAACTTTACAAATATCCAGACATTATGAAGATGTTAGCTGTCAACGTCGCTCAATTAAAGCATATTCCAAATGTGGGGAGTAATATTGCAAGGCAATTCGATAAATTACCTTTTGAGATAAGGAAGCAGATATTAGATATATTTAAGGATAATTCAATGTTCCTCTATGAGTTTTTGCAATCAGTCAACCTAAACAAGGTAGATAACATTGAAAACTTCTTGAACAAAATTAAGGAAGTTGACGAGATAATAGGTTATAGATTTTATGAAGTTAACGATAAAATAAAGGAAAAATTACTCAATTTTCCAAGTATTAGCGTAGGAGTAGGGAAAGGCTTTCAAAACTTGTCATATCACTGGAAGATGAAGGTTATGGAAAAAGTTAAAAGGGATAAGGAATTCGCTAAAGGCTTTCTATCATCGATTGATTTGTCTTTATTAGAAGATGAATTCTTGGACATAATAATTAAGATAGGTGAAAATGATTTGGAATTATCCAGAGTTTTAGGTAGAAATTTTGGAAATTCTCTGCCATCTTTGACTGAGGATTTAAAAAGTCTTGCTTTTAACATGGCTCAACGAAATCCCGATTTCGCACGCGGGTTCGGGGAAGGTATAAGTGAATCTTTAGGGAGTTTCATTGGTTTCATCAGAGGTAAGGTTTATGAATTAAAGAAGGAAGATCAAGAAAAGGTTCTGGATTTAGCCTTATCTAACGATAACTTCGCTAATGGGCTTCTAACTACATTCAATGCAATATTCTTTTTTGACAATAAAGATAAGGTATTAGAGTTGATGATTAAGCATCAAGAATATTTACAATCATTTATAGAACAAATTGGAAGAAGAATAAATGATTTTGATCTATTCAAACTTCTCTCTTTAAATAGTAAGTTAACATTAGAACTAGGTAAAATATTATGCAGAAACTTCATTTACTTAAGCAAGAAAAATAAGGAACTTGTATTGGAGTGGCTATCAAAAAATATTGAACTGAGAGAGGGATTCTTACAATGTTGAACTTCTACTCCATTTCCTTCCCTTTAGTCTCTTTGAGTACAGCTATCGCAATTAGCGATATAGTGAAGTAAGCCGCGAATACCGCACCAAATGCCCACCAATTCCCTAAATAGTTCTCTCCTACTAGATCGGCAACAATTATCGGTGCTAGCCCGCCAGAAAATGGTGCTGCCATGTGATAAGATAATCCAGTTCCAGAATACCTATATTTCGTAGGGAAATTCTCAGCAAAGAAAGCTGGAATAATAGCGTAAGATCCTAGTATTGCTATTACCATCAGTACTTGTGATAGAAGTACTAGTGGAAATGATTTTGAAAATAGCAGTAGAACATACGGAAAACTAAAGGCTAAACCAAATCCAAAGGCTATCATCATTCCTAGTCTTCTCCCTATCTTATCGCCTAAAATTCCAAATAATATCGTTACGAATATACCTATCACCGCAGAGATCGTCACACTTAAGAGGCCGAGAGTCTTTGGGAAACCTATTCCAGAGAGAAAGGTTACTGAATACACCGAATATAAATAGAAGCCAGCATTTTGAGCCGCCCATGAAGCTGCTAATAAGAGTATTTTACTCCAGTATTTCCTCCAAACTTCTATGGATGGTACTTTCGACACCTCTCCTTTTTCTATTACTCTTTCAAATAATGGACTCTCCAGTAATGCTAACCTTATAACTATACCTATTACCGCCGCTATGCCTCCTATCCAAAAAGCTATTCTCCATCCGTAATTCGACAAAGCTAGAGGTGAACTACTAGGAAATAGTGCGAAAAGACCTAATATTCCTGTAGCCCATAATAAGCCTATGGGAACACCTTGTTGAACCCAACTTCCCCAAAATGCTCTCCATCTTGATTTAGAAGCGTATTCAGTTAACCAAGTAGTAGCTCCTCCCCATTCACCCCCAACTCCAATACCTTGCAGAATTCTACTGATTGTAGCTATCGTTAAGGCCAGAAAACCTATTTGCGAATACCCCGGTAGTAAACCTATAATCCCAGTTCCTATACCCATTAGTATTAAATCCCACAGCAGTCCCGTTCTCCTACCTAACTTATCTCCTAAATGTCCAAATATCATCGCACCTATTGGTCTTGCTACAAATCCCACAGCGTATGTGGAAAGGGATACTAGCAGAGCAGTTAGTGGAGAGTAGGACGGTGGAAAAAACAGTTTAGGGAATATTAGTGAGGCCGCATATCCGTACAAGAAGAAATCGTACCACTCTATAGTAGTACCTAGGAAAGTACCTACAGCTACCTTAATTATTTGTCCAGTACTTATTTCCTTTCCTCCCATAAGAGTTTTTTTCCTTCCCTTATTAATAAAGTTTACTATTAACTATAAATATGTAATTATACAATATATATTTAAATCAATCCATTCAAAATATAGTCAAAAATAGTAAGATATAAGTCTAATCAAGTTTATTTATGATAGATAACTCTAAATTTGAGTAAGTTTAAGTAGCAAGTTTATCTCATTAGACAAGAAGTTAATGAACAGATCTACTCCCTTATAAAAACCATGCTAGGTCTCTGTAAAAATAAAGTATATTAAGAATCTTTACCAGTAAAGCTATCTATTTAAATATTTCCTTAATGATAATTTACTTTGAGGAGGGTATGTCACAGTACTCCAAAGAGGAGATAGATAGGGGTATCAAAAAAATATATGACACAGTCTTGAATACAAAAAATATAACCGCAAGGTATATAGTAATTTTAGCATTAGCTAGTCTCTGGCTAGATGCCTATGATTTCGCGAGTATGACATTCGGTACTGCATCCCTCAAAAACACTTTCCCTTCTGTATCCCCTATTCTAATTTCACTAGCAATAGGTGCAGTACAGTTAGGAGCGATTATAGGTGCTGTTGTTGGCGGTTGGCTGAACGATCGTATCGGTAGGAGAAATATGTTCATACTTAATATGATACTATTTACAGGAATGGCTATTCTGGGAGGATTATCTACTGACATTACTGAGTTAACGATCTTCAGAGGACTTTTAGGTTTCGCGTTAGGGGCTGATACTGCAACAGGTTTTGCATACATTTTTGAGTATTTAGAGAAAAAACAAAGACTATTTTGGTCGAATCTGTGGCAACTACAATGGTATATCATGTACGAGGTTACCATAGGTTTAATAGTGGTCCCATTCTTCTTTACAGTTCATTCATTAACATCTCCCTTATTATGGAGGATCATTATGATAGTTGGAGGTGTTTTAGCTTTAGTAATATTACTACTGAGAAGCAGGATACCAGAGTCAGTATTGTGGATAGCTTACCAGGGTAAATTAGCTACCGCTAAGAAAATATTAAAAGAGACCTACGGAATCGATTTGCCAGATGTCCCAGACGTGGATGTGCAATTAAGGGCACCAGCTAGAGGATTCAAAAGTGCATTTAGTATATTTAGAGCGAGTAAATGGAGAGAGTTGGTTTATTCCTTTAATGGTAACTTTGAGCAATCATTCATATTCTATACATTTGGCTTTTATGTACCTTATATATTATTGGCGCTAAAATTGGTAGGACCACTTGCCTCAATAGCGGCTTCAGCTTTTCTATATGCTGGAGGCGTAATAGGTGGTTATTTAACAGCATGGTTAACACCTAGAATTGGAACCAAATCACAATATGTAATAGGAGCAGTAGGTGAAGGAATTTCAGTAGGGTTGATCGCGCTCACGTATATTTATCACTTACCATTAATATACTTCGTTGTGTTCTCTTTCCTATTTTACTTCTTCCATGTCATAGGTCCAGCAAGTCAAGGTATGACATCCATAAACGCGTTCTATGGAGCAAAAGAAAGGGGTACCGCTGCTGGATGGGGATATTTCTGGGTTAAGCTGGCCGCGTTTATAGGTTTGCTAATAGGAATACTTGGAATAACTTACAATCCAGTAAATCTAACATTAGGATTAGCTGTTTACGGTATCTTAACTGGCATAATAGGTCTAATTATAGGCTATGATGCTAGGAGTTATAAGCTAGCAGACGTGGAGGAATTAGAAGAAGAAAAAACAGTTAAATAAATAAAAGGAATGTTTTTTCAAAAACCTATCTTTTTCCTCTCTTTATAACTGGAGTTATTAAGGTTCCTATATTGCTTATACTTATCTCAACTACGTCTCCATCTTTAAGTCCTTTATCTCTTCCCGGAACGATTGCTGTCCCTGTAGTTAGAATTGTCCCATCTGGTATAGGGTTATCCCTAATTAAATATTGGATTTGCTCCTCAATTTTCCTCCTCATTTTGCTTGTATTTACTGAACCTTCAAAAAATACTTTACCTCCTCTCATAATTTTCAAGGTGATATC